>JBKKCW010000195.1:0-3937 GCA_046712485.1 Candidatus Limnocylindrales bacterium | reverse complement strand
CATCCTCACAGCCGACGGCCTGTATGCCGATCCAGACGGCGGTCTCGGGCACTACGAGCCGGCGGAGGATGAGCACCGATACGCGAACGACCTGACGCGCGACACGGGCGGCATCGTCATGGGCCGGGTCATGTACGACGTCATGGAGTACTGGGACACCCTGAACCTCGACGACCCAGCCACGCCCGAGGTCGAGCGTGATTTCGCGCGCTATTGGCGTGAGACGCCCAAGTACGTCGTGTCACGCGGCCAGCCGGCCCTTCGCACGAACGCCACCTTGCTCAAGGGCGATGTCGTGGAGGCGGTTCGAGCGCTTAAGGCGTCCGACGGGCCGCCTCTCGGGCTTGGCTGCGGCGCAGACCTGCTGGCCCAGCTGAGCGAGGCCGGACTGGTGGATGCCTACCGGTTGTTGATCACCTCAACCGTCCTGGGCCAGGGCAAGCGGATGTTCGGCTCGTTCCACGAGCCGCTGCGTCTTCGACTTACGGGAACCCGCACGTTCGACGCCGGGAGCGTGCTGCTGGAGTACGAGCCCCAGCACTGACGATCGCGGACGCCGGCTCGACCTCGGCCGGGGCCTAGCCGGGTGCGCGACTTGGAGAACGAGGTCGGAGGAAGGGCTCGGGGCGACGGCTGTCATCTGCCGGGTCGGGCCCGTCCCAGATGAGGGTCTCCGGTGCGATATCCACCTCGCCGGGCCAGGCCAGCGTCCCGTAGTCGACATAGACCTCGCGGAAGGCTGCGTCATCGAAAGAGATCCGCGCGAAGACATCCACACCGTCGAGCAGTCCGCCTAGGTCTCGCTCCACCACGGATCCGTCCGTGAGTGGCAATTCAACCGATCGACCCTCGAGGGGGCGCACCTTCGTGACCCTGACCATGAGCGCATGCTACCGACTGGGATCCCAAAGAACCGCGAAATCTCAGGCATCCGCGGACGCTAGTCGGAAACACTTGTCCGGGCCTTACCTCTACAGCCGGGCGCCTTCGGCGGTCGTGCCCGCCTCGCCCGCCTCGGCCCGACGGGCCTTGAACCGCGGGACGGCTTCGCGGACAAGGAACTCGAGCACGCCATCCGTGTCCATCGACGATCCAAGGCGAACCTGGTCTGCGTATTGGTCGCTGTCCTGGTCCGCGCGCATGGTTTCGATGACCGTCCCAAGGCCCAGCCAGTCATCGACGCCCAGCGGCGGCTGGACCCCGTAGCGACGACCGTGCGCCCGGTACGCGGCCAGCAATGTAGCGGCTTCGGCGGGCATCCCAGCCACGTAGAAGAGCGCGGCGGCGGCCTGCAGGCTCAGCGTGACCGATGCGACATCGCCCATCGCATGTGAGGCGAGCAAGCCGCGAATTCCCAGGTCCATCGCACGATCCAGGTCCCCCTTCATGAACGCGACCCCGCCTAATGCCGTGGACGCCAACGCGGTGTAGTACACATCGCCCAAGGCCTCAGACCTGGGCAAGGTGTCGCGGGCGATCTCCTCGGCTTCCGCGACGTGGCCAACGGCCATGAGGGCGTAGCCCGCGGTCCAGGTGACGCGCGTCAGCAACCGCTCGTCCCCCACCTTGCGAGCGAGCATTTGAGCTTCAGCCCGAATACTGTCCGCCTCCGCCGGATCCGGAGCGACGACGAATCGGGTGTGCGCCAGGTTGAACAGCCCCTCGGCCAGACCCTGCTCGTCGCCCAACAGCCGAGCGATGTCCACCTGCGATTGGTACAGCGCGTCTGCCCCGGGGACGTCGCCACCCCACCACGCGAGCCCGCCGGCTGCCTCGAGCCCACGCATTCGCCACGTGGTCGGCGCGTGGGCGCCCGGCATCGCGAGGACCCGAACAGCCACGTTGCGGCCCTCCGCGACGTGGCCGCGGAATTGCCAGAAGCGCCACACGGCCGCGAGCAGCCGGTGGGCGATCTCCGGTTCGTCGGTCTCGATCGCCCAGGCCATCGCGTTTCGGATGTTGTCGTGCTCAATGGCAAGGCGATCGAGCCAGGGGACCTGGTCCTTGCCGGGCATGTGCGTGGCCGCTTCCTCGGCAAGGGCCAGGTAGGCGGTGGCGTGGCGACGCTGCGTGGTGTCGCGCTCCCCGCTTTCATCCAACCGCGCGCTGCCGAACCGGCGGATCGTCTCGAGCAGCCGGAACCTTGGCAGGTCCGGTCCTGCCATCGGCTGGACGAGGCTGTTGTCTGCGAGCGTCGTCAGGCCCTCGATCACGTCGGTGCCCAGCTCCCCGACCGAGCTGCCGACCGCTTCGGCCTCATCCAGCCGGAAGCCACCGGCGAAGACCGACAAGCGCGCGAGCAATCGTTGTGCCGGCGCTTCGAGGAGGTCGTAGCTCCACGCGATCGCCCCCTCGAGCGTCTGCTGGCGCGGGGGCAGGTCCCTGGATTTGCCGCCAGGGACGTCCAGATGCTGGCTCAACCGGGCGGCTAACGCCCGTGGCGGGAGCAACCCGATCCGCGAGGCCGCCAGTTCGATCCCGAGGGGCAGGCCGTCGAGTCTCTGGCAGATCTCGGCGACGGCCTCGGCGTCCTCCTCGGACAACGTGAAACCCGGTCGCACCCGACCGGCTCGCTCCACGAACAGGCGGACAGATTCGCTTGGGAGCGCATCGTCTGGCGGGTCCGTCGCGCCGGGCACGCCGAGGGGCGCCACGGGGTACTCTTGCTCGACCGAGAGACGGAGCGAGGCGCGGCTCGTTACCAGGATGTGCAGCCGGGGCGCCGCCTGGAGCAGCTCCCAGATCCCGGGCGCCGCATCGATGACGTGCTCGAAGTTGTCCAGCACGAGGAGCATTTCCCGGTCGGCCAGGTAGCGAGCCAGCCGCTCGGCCGGCGTCGTGCCAGGCGATTCCACGAGCGCCAAGCTGGACGCGATGGCCGCCGGAACCAACCCAGGATCGGCAATGGCATCGAGCGCCACCAGCCACGTGCCGTGCTCGAACTGGCTGGCCGCCCGGCGCGCGAGCTCGATCGCCAGCCGCGTCTTGCCCGTGCCGCCAGGACCCGTCAGCGTGACAAGGCGCTTCTCGCGCACGAGCGGGCCGAGCTCCACGAGGTCAGACACCCGCCCAATGAAGCTCGAGATCGGGTCCGGCAGATTCCCGATCGGCCGATCGATCGGGCGAAGCGGCGGAAAATCCGAGCGTACGCCTTCGATGACGAGCTGGTGGAGTCGCTCCGGACGCGCCAGGTCCTTGAGCTCGAACTCGCCGAGCGGTCGCATGGAGACGCCGGTCGGCAGGGCCCCCTCGACGAGCGCACGGGTGGCATCCGACACCAGGACCTGGCCGCCATGCGCGAGCGCCGCGATCCGGGCGGTGCGATTGACGTCGACGCTGACGTAGTCGTCGCCACCCAGCGTGCCGATGCCCGTGTGCAGCCCCATCCGGACTTGCACGGGCGCCTCCCCGGCCCAGGTCGCCTTGTCGAGCGCGATCTGGGCTTCCGCGGCGGCCGAAGCGGCCGCGGGCGCCTCAGGAAACATCACCAGGAACGAGTCACCCTGCGTCCCGCGCTCGACGCCGCCGTGGCCGGAGAATGCCTCGCGGAGGATCGCATTGTGTTGGTCGAGCACCTGCGTGAATGCCGCCGGACCCAGATCCTGGACGAGCCGAGTGGAGCCCTCCATGTCCGAGAACAGGAATGTCACGGTTCCCGTGGGCAGCGTCCGATCGGTCATGCCTCAAAGCATAGGGCGCTCGTGGGCCACGAGATCTGGTAGATCGAGCTACACAGTTGGCGCCCGATACTAAATTGGTCGATGCTCAAGCACGGGCATTGGTTGAAAGAGTTTCTGTCGATATCGACGATCCTCAATCGAGCTCCCGGTCAATACAGCCGCGCGCATCCCCAGAGCATGACGGTGCTCATCAACGGGGACCGCTTCGCGACGGCGACGTCAGGTTCACTCGGACAGCCGCCTCGGCTCAGCCGACC
>JBKKCW010000194.1:0-13694 GCA_046712485.1 Candidatus Limnocylindrales bacterium | reverse complement strand
GAGGCCGATGTACACGGCCGCCTGGAGCGCGACCGACAGGACCGCCGCGATAGGCCCCTCGACCGGCACGCCAGCCAGGCCGAGCGGCACCCCGATCAGGACGATCGCGAGGACCGAGACCGGGATCGATGCCGCGAACACCAGGAGCGGCGAAGGGCCCGTGTACCCTGCCGTGCCGCGAGCCCGCCGCTCGATCCCCTGTGATCCGGCCGCGGCGACGAGGCCGACCGACAGGAGCAAGAGACCGACGATCAGAAGGCCCAGCCAGGCCGCTCCCCCACCCGACAGGACGGCGACCAGGACGAGCCCGAACCCGAGCACGCTCGCAAGCCAGCCGACGACGAAGAGCGCCGGAGCCGAACGGCCCTCGATCGTGAACGTGGACGCGCCAAGCCGCGGCGGCGGGGTTGCGGTCTCGCCCGGGTCCATCCCTCCCTGGGGCGTGGTCAACGCTCTGGCAGCGGATCCTGGGCGGACGCGGGCAGATTCCCGCTCGAACGCGCCGAACCGCTCGCCCTACCCGTGCCCGCCGAGCGAGCCGGCGCAGAAGCAGATCGAACGGTCGTGCGGATCGCGGACGGCGGTGCGGTTGGCGCCTCGGCCGACGCTGCGATCCGCCCGGTCAGGTCCTGGCCCGGTGGCAGCGCGCCAAGGCTGGTCGCGACGACGGGGCGGCGCTCGAAGTCCTTGCCGCACCACGCACAGAGCGACCAGTCGAGTCCGACGAGGCGGCTGCAATTGGGACAGACGCGATTGAGACGGGTCCTGCAGGTGGGGCAGATGATCCATTCGTCGTCGATCCGCCGCTCGCACGTTGGACAGTGACGAATGGCCTCCACCTCCGCGAGGAGTGCCTCCTCTGCCAGGTTGCGCTCCCAGACCTCGCCGATCTTCTCGTGCGGCCGAACGATCTTGTAGACCCATACGCCCAGCACGAAGAAGAGCGGCGTGAACAGGATGATCCCGGCCGATGCGAGGTACGGCAGGATCGCGTTATCGGAGCGCTGCTGCATGTCGCGGAACGCCCAGTACGCTGTCGCCAGCCACAGGATGACGAGGTAGATACCGAGCGCCCGAATGCCGAACTGGAGGATCGGGCTCGAGAAGATATCGGCAAGCGCGTCGCCGATGGTTCCGAGGATCTGTTCCATGCGGCTGGCTGGATGCCTCCGTGCGCGCTCCGGGTCGGCCGCAGTGTAGCAGGGGACTTATTCGGGTCCCGCGGAATCCATCACGCGGACGCGGTGCTCGGAGACGGCGATCGCGGCGGCCACAGGTCGCGGTGCGCGAGGGACCAGACGGCTGCGCGCCATGCGGCAGTGACGGCGATCAGCAGCAGCCCGACGGTCCACAGGCAGACGAACAGCAGGACCGCAAGGGTGCCAAGGACGAGCTCATCGGACGAACGCATCGTGACGCGGACGGCCGACCACGCGACGGTCGCCGCAATCGATGACGTTGCGACAACGAACACGAGGCCGACGGTCGGGACGACGAACGCGGCAACGACAGCGAGGGGATGACGAAACGACGCCGCGACCGCCTCGCGCAGCGCCGTGCCGACGTCCGCGTCATCGAGCGCGATCCGCCGCGCGGCGAGGCCCCCGACGACTTCCCCGAACACCCAGGCAACCGCGAGCACGGCGACGACCTCGGGTGCGCCAGCGAAGACGCGGAGCAGAATGGGCAAGGTAACGTCGACCGGACGGGTCAGCTCCGCATACGCGACGTCGATGAGCCGGATGGCGCCCCACAGCAGGGCGACGCCGCTCGGGGCATGTGCCGCAATCCGGGCTGCGAGAATTCGGCCCGGGACCGCCCGGCGACCAGGGAGAACGGCAGCGATGCGCCGCTCGGGACCTTCTGTGAGCGTGACGTGGCCTTCGACGACGTCCTCGTCCCGCGCGACGATGCGGGCCCCCTCGGCCTCGACGGCCGCCGCGACCAGACCGCCCACCACGATCCACGCGGCAACAGCGAGGGCGACGATGATGGCGACCCCCGCGACCTCCAGCGACACACCCTGGAAGACGACCGTCATCAGGATCGGCGCGAGCAGGTTCCCAAGGCCCACTGGCGAGGGCAGCACGACGATCGGGAGCAGCACGATCAGGAACCCGCCACGGAGCAGGAACGAGGCGAGACCCAGGGGCCAGGTCGCCGGGGTCGCCAGTGTGGTGAGCAGCGCCCCGGTGAGCGCCGCCCCAAGAATCACGGTGCGGGGCTGGCGGACGCCTCGGGAAGCGGCGACCCGAGCCCGGGCGCGAGGATCTGGAGTTGCTGCAACGCGGCTTCGACGAGCGCGATCTCCGTGCCGTATCGCGCGAAGTCGCCGTCACGCAGGGCGTCCTCCGCGAGCTCGAAGTGGGCGTTGGCGTATTCGATCAGGCCCGGGACATCCGTCGGGAGCTCGACCCCCGGCGTCGGCGCGGGCGTGCCCGTGGGCGTCGGTGTGGGTGTCGCGCCAGGACTTGGCGAAGGACCGCTTGGCGGTGCTCCCTCTGCCTCGAGCAGGAGGCGCAGCGCCTCGCCGAGCCTCTCGGCCCAGACTACCTCGCGTGGCGAGGCGAGCACGATCCGCCGGAACTCGGGGAATGCCGACCCCGTGGCCTGGAGGTAGACCGGCTGCAGATAGATCAGGGATTCGCCGAGCGGCACGACGATCAGATTCCCGCGGATGACCTCGCTGCCGGACTGGTCCCACAGCGTGATCTGCTGGCTGATGGCGGGATCCTGTCCGATCCGCGCTTCGATCTGTGCCGGGCCGAACACCGTCGAGTCGGCCGGGAACCGGTAGACAAGCGTCGCTCCGAAGTTGGGCTCGTCCATGCGCGCCGCGATCCAGGCGATCATGTTCGGGCGGTTCGTCGGCACCATCGGCTGCAGCAGGGTGAATTCGACGCCCTCTTCGCCGGGCAGTCGCATCACGACGTAGTAGGCCTCGGACGGGAGAGATTGTTCTCCCGAGGTGTCCTGCGGGACGGTCCACAGGTCGTCGGTCCGGAAGAACTGCTCCGTGTTGGTCACGTGGTACCGACCGTACGTCCGCGTCTGCACGTTGAACAGCTCCTCGGGGACCCGGAGATGCGAGCGCAGGTCGGCGGGCATCGCGTCGAGCGGCTCGAAGAGGTCCGGGAAGACCCCGGCGTACGTGCGTACGAGCGGATCCGACGGGTCGGCCATGTAGAAATGCATCGTTCCGTCGTAGGCGTCCATCGTGATCTTGACGCTGTTCCGGATGTAGTTGAACGGTGCGCCCAGGCGGCTTCCTTCGAGAACCGACGGATCGAACCCCTGCGCGTGCGGGAAGCGATCCGACACGGTGTAGGCGTCCTGGATGTACACCAGTCGACCCGCGTCGGTGATGACGATGTAGGGATCCTTGTCGTAGCGCAGGAAGGGTGCGATCCGACCGAGGCGATCGTGGATCGAGCGATGGAACAGGAGCTGGCTGTCACTGGTGATCTGGTCGCTGATGAGCAGGTCGAGATCGCGGAATCGAAGGGCAAAGAGCAGCCGCATCATCGTGTTGTCCAGGCGGATCCCGTTCGTTCCGGACCAGCTCGTCGTCGTCCCGACCGAGCCGCCCTCCTCCGTGTCGCCCGTTGGGTAGTCGAACTCCGCCTGGCGCGCGCCGACCACGACGTACGAACTCTCGCGCTCGCCAAAGTAGATCCGTGGTTCGGTGACGGTGGGCGCCCCCCCATTCGAAACTGGTGGCAGGTTGCCGATCAGGAGGCGCGGTTGGCCCTCGCTGGCGACCTCGTTGACCGGGACCATGGTGACGCCGATCCCGTGGGTGAAGACGATGCGTTGGTTGATCCAGCCCACGGCGGCCGGATTGCCTTCGAGGGCCAGCTCGCGGGCTGACAGCATGACCTGCCGTTCCACGCCGTCGATGATGTACCGGTCCGTGTCGACGTCGGTGAAGTCGTAGTAGCGTCGGACGGTCTGCAGCTGGTCGAGCGTGTCGCCGAGCGGGCGATAGTCCCACAGCCGCGCGCTACGGAACGTATCCGCCTCTCGTTCGATGTCCGCCTCGGTCAGTACGGCTTCGCCGCGGAACGGGCGCTCCGACCAGCTGTCGAGGCCGTAGGCCAGCCTTGTCATCGCGATGTTATTGCCGATGTAGCGCTCCTCCTGCGCGTACCGGTTCGGTTCGACGGTGAACCGCTCGATGGCCGCGGGATAGAGCCGGCCGATGATGAGCGATGCGAGGAACCATACGGCGATCGTGAACCCGAGCGGCCATAGGACGCGGGCGAACGCGCCTCCCACCAGCAGGGCAGCCGCGAGACCCGAGATGACAGTCAGGACATCGAAGGCGAAGAACTGGGCGTTCTGGTCCGTGAAGCTCACGCCGGTGGCGACGCCCCGGGTGCTGTACACGAGCTCGAACTTGTCGAGCTGGTAGCCAAACGCAATCGACAGGAGGAAGAGCCCAGCAAGCGTGGCAAGGTGGACCCGGACGGGCGTCGTGAACGCCAGGCCACCGCGCGATGCTCCGACGAGGTACTGCGTGGCGGTGAGCAGGAGAGCGGCGATCACCACCCCGTTGAACAGCCCCTGGACCAGCCGCAGGAACGGGAGCTCGAACAGGAAGAACCCGATATCGCGGCCGAATACCGGATCAGTCACCACGTTGGCGGGGTCCGGCGAGAACGGCACCTGCTGGCCCCACAGCAGGACGGTCTCCCAATAAGCCGATACCGAGCCGCCGACGATGAGCGCTGCGAAGACCGCGACCACCGTCAGGGCCATCCCGGCGAGGGGCGTCAGATCGGGCAGGTCCCCTGCCTCGAACACGACGGTCGACGGACGGCGAAAGTCACCCCGCTCGCCGAACTCCGAACCGGGTCGTCCCGTCCGGCCGTCAGCCGCCTGGGCGGCCTCGTTGAGTCGATCGATCAGGCCGCGGATCGAGCTCGTTGCCCCGGGCGTGGGCGGTGGCGCCAGACGGCGAGCGAGCCAGAGATTGCCAAAGAGCACGATGAGCGCAAGGGCGAACGCCCCGGCGAACAGACCGAGGGTGGCGCTCAGCCGGGTCCAGAAGACCGAGTCGAACCCGACGCTCGTGTACCACAGGGCGTCCGTCCACAGATCGAGCCCGACACCGAACAGCAGGACTAGCCCGAGGACGACGACAACCCCGGCCATCAGACCGAACTGCCGGCCAGCCCGCGCCGCGCCGTCGCCGAAGCCCGCGCCGTCATTCGGCCCCCCCGGCGCCCGCGGCCCTCCAGGGCCTCGCCGGCGCGGCGGTCCACTCCGGCGCGGCGGATCCATGATCGGTCGTGGTCGTTCGGAACCCTCCGGCTCGTCGTCGTCCGAGGTGTCGGCGGAGGGATCCTGGTCTGGTGGTTCGTCGTCGGCGCCGCCCCCGCCCCGGGGCGGGTCAGGATCCTCGCCTCTGGCGGCAGCTTCACGTCGGCGAAGCTCGTCGAGAAATTCATCGAACAGGTTGCGCATTAGCAGCGAGTCTACTTGCCCGTGGCCCTCAGGGTCGGTGGAGCCCCTCGACCGATCGACGGAAGGCGGCGAGGACGGTTTCCGCGAGCTCGTTCGGGCGCATGGTAGCGGCCCGCGCCGGCTCGAAGCGGAACGCTGCGCGAACGGCAAGTGGGGCGAGCCAGGGACGGTTGGACGAGTCGGCTGGCTGGATCAGGCCGAGCCGCATCTGCAGCCGACCCGCATCCTCGAGGATCAACCCGGAAAGCGCGCCGCCGAGCGCCGGGCCCAGTCGGGCCAGTGGCGGATCGGGCGGGGGTCCGGCGTCGGGTGCCACCTCGCGAAAGGTGACCAGCCCCGCGTCGCCGACGACCCACAGGATCGCGAGCCACCATGCGTCGGGGGCTTCGGTGGGGCGGGCCATGCCCGCGCGGAGCGTCCGGTCGCCGATCCGAACGACCTGCTCGCGCAGAAACGACGGGCCGGGCGGTGGCAGCGGTTCGGGCACGCGGGCCAGCATAGCCGGGCCGTGGCCGGGCGGAGCCTCGGTGGCCCCGGGTCGGCGTCATCTGCCCCGTTTGGCCGCCGACAGGCCCATATCAACGCCGGACGACCGTTACGCGGCAGAAATGGCCGATTCGGGCGTCGCTGGTCGGCGATTCGTACCGGGCTGAGCGTGAATTCTGGACCGCTCGCGCTCGATGGGGGCCTGTCGCTCCGTAGTGGTCCGTACGTGCGGTTATGGGGCATTTGCCCCTTGCCCGACGAGTCGCCGGCGCCCGATGGCCACGGACTGGTTCCATGTCAACAACGTGTGTGGGCACCACACCTAGCTGGCGGCGGCGTTCCTCGGTGGCGCTTCGTCCGGTTCGCTTGCCACGTCGACCACAGGTGCAGCCTCGGCCGCCGCAGTCTCCATGGCGTTTGCCGCGGCCATTGCAGCGTCGATGGCCTCGATCGATCGTCCTTCGGCCGCGGCCTCCGCCCGGAGCGCGTCGGCTTCGGCCTGGAGGTTGGCGACCTCGGCCTCCAGCTCGAGCCGCAGGATCTCGCGGCGCACCTCGAGATCGGGCGGGGCGATCGCCTGCTGTTCAGCCTTCGAGGGCAGGTCCGTGGCGTATTCGCCGCTAAGCCAGGACAGAAGGCGACTTCGGGGCTGCTGCGGCGACTTCGACCGGATGATCGACGCCGCGTCGACCGCCGTCAGTCCCGGAACGTTGGTGTCGCCATCGGGGACGAGATTCGCGCCGCAGGCCGAGCACTCGGTCAGGCCTTCCGCGATGGTGGCCGAGCACCAGGGACAGACTGCAGTCATCGAACGTTCCCCTGAACGCGGCGAATGGGCATACACGCATGCTACCGCGCAGGATCGCGCCGACGATAGCCCATCGGTCAGGGTCGGAGACGGGACCGCGTGAGGCCGGCTACTCCCATTCGATCGTGGCCGGGGGCTTGGAGCTGATGTCGTAGACAACCCGATTGACGCCTGGCACCTCGTTGACGATCCGTGACGAGATCTTGCCGAGGACGTCGTAGGGCAGCTTGGCCCAGTCGGCCGTCATGCCGTCCTCGGATGTGACCGCGCGGATGGCCACGACGTTCGCGTAGGTCCGCCCGTCGCCCATGACGCCGACCGACCGGACCGGCGTCAGGATCGCGAACGACTGCCACAACGAGCGATACAGGCCTGCCGCCTTGATCTCGTCGATCACGATCCAGTCGGCCTCGCGAAGGGTGTCCAGACGCTCGCGCGTCACCTCCCCGATGATCCGGATCGCGAGGCCGGGACCCGGAAACGGCTGGCGCAGGACCATCGCGTCCGGCAACCCGAGCTCAATGCCGACCTTGCGGACCTCGTCCTTGAAGAGGTACCGCAGCGGCTCGATCAGCTGGAAACGCAGGTCGGCCGGCAGTCCGCCCACGTTGTGATGGGTCTTGATCTTCTGGGCTGCCTTCGTCTCGGAGGTTGCCGATTCGATGACGTCGGGGTAGAGCGTGCCCTGGGTCAGGAAGTCGATCCGGCCGAGATGTCCGGCCTCCTCCTCGAAGACGCGGATGAATTCGTCGCCGATGATCTTGCGCTTGGCTTCGGGATCCTCGACACCGGCGAGGCGGGCGAGGAACCGCTCGCGGGCATCGACCATGACGAGCCGCATGCCCAGGTCTCGCTCGAACGTGACCCGGAGCAGCTCGGACTCCTTCTTGCGCATCAGCCCATGGTCGACGTAGATGCAGGTCAACCGGTCGCCGACTGCGCGATGGACGAGGGCGGCCGCAACAGCCGAGTCCACGCCACCGGACAGGGCGCAAATCACCAGGCCGTCCGAGCCGGTTTCGCGGGCGTGAGCGTCGACCCGTTCACGGATCCCCGCCACGGTCGTGTCGATGAAGTTGGCCGCGGTCCCCGTCGGCTCCGCACCGGCAATACCGACCACGAAGTTGCGCAGTACGTCCCGCCCCCGAGGCGTGTGGACGACCTCCGGGTGGAACTGGATACCGTAGAGGCGGCGAGACGGGTCGGCCAGCGCGGCAAAGGGGGTGGAGTCGGTCTGAGCCGTCGCCCGGAACCCCTCGGGCAGCCGGGTGATCGAGTCGCCGTGGCTCATCCAGACCGGCTGCTCCCGATCGAGCCCCTCGAACAGGCCGTCGTCACCGGTGATGGTCACGTTCGCCGGGCCGTACTCGCGGCGCGTCGAAGGGAGCACATCGCCACCGAGTTCCCGGGCCATCAGATGCGCGCCGTAGCAGATGCCAAGCACCGGGATCCGACCGGTCCACACCCCCGGGTCCGGGCGAGGGGCCCCCTCGTCGTACACCGAGCTGGGTCCGCCAGAGAGGATGATCGCGCGGGCGCCGCGACGCTCGATCTCGGCGAACGGGGTGTCGTGGGGCAGCAGCTCGGAGTACACGTCGAGCTCGCGGACCCGCCGGGCGATCAGCTGCGCGAACTGGCTCCCGAAATCCAGGACAATGACCGGTCCGAGCGACGTGTCCGTGGCCGGGCCGTCGGTCGCGGATCGCTCCGGAGAGGGGGCGTTGAGCGCCGTCTCGAGGTAGGCCTCGAGCTCGGCATCGTCGGGCGCCAGAACGCGGTGGCCGGCGTTCGCCGGCTCGCCGTGGACCGTCCTGCCGCGCTCCCCTGGAGTCGACGCCCGACCGCTCGGAGGGCTCGGTTCGGGCTCGGTCGTCTCCGTGTCGGTCGCCTCCGCCATCGTCGATCCGCCCTCCTCGCCATGCCGCCCGCCGGGAGCTCAGTGTACCGGCCGGCAGAGGCGCCCCGGATCAATGGGCAGTCGCGATTGCGCAGGGCCTCGACGCACGCGCAGGCTGGGCGACCGCGACCGATCAGCGGCGGTGTCGATCCGGAGCGTTGTCAAGGGAGGTTGCGCCCCACCGCAGCGACGCTGCATCGAGCGACAGGACGGCGATGATGAAGATCGAGATCGCAAGCATGAATTCCACGGGACGTTCCTTTTCGTGTGTTTGTCAGGGCCGGCTGAACGAACGCGTCGCGAAACGCGCGCCAAGGCCCCACAGGCCGATCATCCAGAGCAGCAGACCGATGCCCTCGGCTCTTGCCTGGTCGCCAGGGAGTGAGCTCGTCGCGCCAAACGGGTCGAGGCCCGTCAGTGTCACGAGCAGGCCATAGGCGGCCACGCCGCTACCGACCGCAGCGAGATAACCGGTCAGGCTACCGCTCCACGTCCGGCCGCGTATCAGCCCGAAGGCGGCGATGAAGTGCGCGATCCCGAACACGATGGTGGAAGGGATCAGCCACGACATGGCCAGGCGATCGATGGACGAGTTCGGCAACACGACGCCGCCGATCCCGAGCACGACGAACCCAGCAAGGCCGATGACGAAGGCGGCGAACCCGCGAGTCCCGCGCCGGCGTGCGTAGCGCGGCAGCGCTCCGGGCGCACGCGTGACACGGATCGTTGGATTGGCAAACGTCATGGCGGGATGCTCCTTCGCCCTCTCTTGAGCCTTGGATCGCGCCGGAGCCCGGTTGGCGACAAATCGAAGGTAGGCCGCCCCGCGTCTGGCGGGGATGGGCATCCGGCGGGCCCTCCCATGGACAGATGTCCACCCGGCCGGGTGCATCAGTTCGCCTCCCGGGCCTCCACGCGACGTCGAAAGGCCTCGAGGTCGAGCATCACGGCGCGTCGGACCTGCGGCGCCACCATCGATTCGAACATCCGCAAGCGAAGGGGCAGACGGAGCTCGAGCGACCACCGAAGCCGGCTGCCGCCGCCCTCGTCGGCCGTCAACGTTGCCGCGATCTCGATCGTGACGCCAGCTGGGTCGCGGCCGCGCAGTCCGAGCGCCCGGTCAGGGTCGAGCTCGGTGATCGAGCCATCGAGGATCGTCGAACGCCCTGCAACAGTTTGCGAGATCCGCAGCCGGGAGCCGACAGCCGGTTGACCCTCGTCGAGCAGCTCGACCCCGACGATGCCCGAGGCCACCAGCCAGTCCGGGAACCGCTCGATCGCGCGCAGCTCGGCGAAGACCTCCGCGGGCTGGCGGGCGATGGCCGTCTCGACCTGGACCGCGATCGTCATGAGGCAGGATCCGACGGCTCGGGCTCGACGGCGTCGGTCGGCCGGATGCGGAAGGCCGGACCCGAGCCCAGCCGCTCGGCCGGCGTGCCGTATCGCAGGATCAGGTTGCGGATCGCCGCGGCCAGCTCGGGACCGCTGAGCGGTTCGGCGATGCCACGGAACGTCCGGCCATCGACCGTGACCGTGCAGCGAGGCTCGGCAAGCAGATTGGCAGCCCAATGTGCGCCAGGACCGGCCGCGACAACGATCGACCCGTCTGGCGCGTCGATGAAGCCCACGTGTGCCCTCGCGGCTCGACCGCTCACGCGACCGCGTGTCTCGATCAGAGCAGCCTTGCCCCATGCGGCAAGTTGCTCACCGAGGTCCATCGGCGTCTCGGCGAGTTCGGCGTTCAGCGGCTCCGCTGCCAGGATTTGCCCTCGGTCTGGGTGGCCGGGGCATAGACCATCTCGACCCGCTGCATGTCGCGGATGGTCCGCGCCCCGAGGGCCGCCATTGACTGCCGCAGCGCTCCGACGAGGTTCTCAGAGCCATCGGTGGCGTGCGCAGGACCGAGGAGGATCCGCTCGAGCGAGCCGACGGTCCCGACCTTGATGCGGGTGCCGCGCGGCAGCGTCGGCGACGGGGCGGCCATCCCCCAGTTCATGCCCCGACCCGGCGCTTCTTCGGCCCGAGCCAGTGGCGAGCCGATCATCAACGCATCCGCGCCAGCGGCGATCGCCTTGGCGAGCTCGCCGCCGCGCCGCATCCCACCGTCGGCGACGATGGGGACGTAGCGACCGGTCTCGGCGTGGTAGGCGTCGCGCGCCGCGGCCACGTCGCTGATTGCCGTGACCTGCGGGACGCCGATCCCCAGGACCTCGCGCGTGGTGCACGCCGCGCCGGGGCCCACCCCGACGAACACCGCCGCCGCGCCTTGCTCCATCAGCGCATAGGCCGCCTCGGCGTTGGTCGTGTTCCCGACGGCGATCGGGATCGGCATGTATCGCGTGAAGTCGGCGAGGGACAGCGGGTCGTAGTCGGTGGCCAGGTGACGGGCGCTCGAGACCTGGCTCTGGACTAGAAACAGGTCGGCGCCGTGTTCGGCGCAAAACGGGCCGAACCTTCGGGCCGCCCCGGGCGTGGCCGCCACGGCCGCCTTCGAACCTGTTGCGTGGATCTCGTCGAGTCGGCGAGCGATCAACTCCTCGCGGATCGGTTCCTGGTAGACATCTGCGAGCAGCTCCTGGACACCGTCGTCGGGCGCCGTGGCGATCCGAGCGAGGACCGCGTCCGGGTCCTCGTAGCGCGCCTGGACCCCCTCGAGGTTGAGGACGGCGAGGCCGCCGAGCCGGGCCAGCGCACCCGCGAGTCGGGCGTCGACGACAGCATCCATCGCCGACGCCAGGATCGGTATCGCCAGATCGATCCCGCAGAATGTCTGCCCGAGCTCGACATCGGCCGGCTCGATCGTGTCCGTGCCGGGCGCCAGCGACACATCCTCGAAGCCATAAGTCGGCCGGATGGTGTCCACCTTGGAGCGGAAGACACGCCGCTGGGCGGCGCTCGCGGCGCCCACGGCAGTCGCGGCGCTCGCGGCGGTCGACGATTGGGGGATCGGGGGTGTCGCCGTTCGATCGATCACGTGGCCCTCCTGGGTTCCACCGAAGGGTGGAGCTCCGCCTCACGGATGGGCTGCCTCCCGATGCAGTCTAGCAGCGGCCGGGGGTGGTCCGGCTCAATCCTTCAGCCGCTGCCCGTCGAGCCTGGTTTCGAACCAGATTGCGCGGTCGGGGTCGGGAAGGATGGTGGCCACTCGATCGATCGCCTCCCGGTGGGACGGCCAGACCGACGCGCGGATCGCCTCGGATGGATCGACCCAGCGTACGGCGTCGTGTTCGTGAGACAGGATCGGCTCCGTGCCCGCGGCCACCCGAACGGCGAAGACGACCTCGCTCAGCACGCCCTCGGCGTCGGGCCAGTGGAACTGGCTGACGAGATCCAGGTCGTAGAGCGCCTCGATCGATGCGTCACCGATCGCGGTCTCCTCCTCAAGCTCGCGGAGCGCGGCCAGCGCGACTCGCTCGCCCGACTCGATCCGACCCGTCACGCACTGCCAGAGCCCGGATAGCGGACGGTCGGGGGCGCGGCGGAGAAGCAGGATCTCGATCTCAGCCGGCGCCGCTGGATCCGGGACTCGATAGATCCAGATCGCTACAAGGTCTGGTCGGAACGGGCTCACGGTATGCCGTCCTCTGCAGGCGTCATCGGTTACCGCCGGCCATCCGAACGGCCTCGGGGCGTCGACGGAGCCGCCACATGGCAAGGATCCCGACCGCGGGACCCAGTGCCAGCACCGCGAACGCCACCCGCCAGGCCGATCCGTCCGCGATATCGACGAGACCAAGCACGAGGATCGTCACGGATGTCATGAGGAAGCCCATCGCCACCTGAATGGAGAGCGCCGAGCCGGCGGTACTCGGTCTCGCCAGCTCCGACACCGCTGACGAGAACTGCGCTGAGTCCGCCACGACCGTGATGCCCCACACGATCGCCACGGCGAAGACGATCCAGGCCGGCGCCCCGAACAGCAACCCGCAGGCCACCGCGCTCGTGCCCGACACCGCCATCGCGGCGATCGTCACCGAGGTCCGGCCGACCCGGTCGGCGGCGATCCCGGCGACAACGCTCCCGACGCCGCCAGCGGCAACCACCATGAATGCGGCGAAGCTCGCCAGGCCCGGGTCATCCAGGCCGCCGGCGGTGAACGCCGCGAGCAGGAAGATCGGGATCCAGGTCCACATCGCGAACAACTCCCACATATGCCCCAGGTACCCGATATTGGCCAATCGGATGGCTGGATCGCGGAGCGCGGTCAATGCGAGCGTCATCGAAAAACGCGGCGCCGCGACATCGAACGGTCCGGTCCGGCCGGCGAGACCGACGATCAGGGCCCCCACCAGGGCAGCCACGCTCGCGAAGGCGACCGTCGGCCGCCATTCGAGGGAGGCGTACACGCCGACCGCTCGAAACAGATAGGGCAGGGCGGACCCGATCGTCAGCCCACCGATGAGCACCCCCACGGCAAGCCCGCGGTCGCGGCGGAACCACCCCGTGGCCAGTTTGATCCCGACCGGGTAGACGGCGGCGATGGCCACGCCGGTCGCGAACCGGAACGGCAGGGCTGATGTGGGATCGGTGGCAAGTGCGGCGAAGCCCAGGTTGGCGAGCGCGGCCAGGAATGCGCCGGCGGCGAACAACCGAGGTCCAGGCAGGACATCCGCGGCTCCGGCCGCTGCGATCCCGAGCGCTCCGATCGCGAAGCCGACCTGCACGGCGACGGTCAGGAGCGGGAGGTCCAGGCCGGTGGTCGCCCACTCTGCCCGGAGCACCGGAGCCACCGCTCCGGACGCGAACCACGGCGCTTCGGCGAGGAGGATCCCGACCGAGAGGATCACCAACTGCCGCCAGCGGCCGGGCGGATCGGCGATGTCGGCGGCAGCGGCCGCGGTCACGCGACATCCGAGGGCGACATCGTGTACACGACGCAGGTGCCGCGCAGAACCTCGGTGCCGTCCGCCCGTCGGGCGACGCAGCGCAGCGTTGTGATCGGCTTGTCCTCGCGCGCGCTGAGCACTTCCGCCTCGGCCCTCACGGTATCGCCGATGTACACCGGCGCGAGGAAGCTCCACTCCTGCGACAGGA
>JBKKCW010000193.1:0-3593 GCA_046712485.1 Candidatus Limnocylindrales bacterium | reverse complement strand
GGAGTGAGCCAGACCTCGCCGGACACCATCGTGGCGCTCATCGCCCATGCCCGCCAGGTGCCCGCCCTCGAGCGCGAGCGGTTTGGGATGCGACTCCGCCACGGCCTTGCCGATCGAGTGGTGTTGCTCGAAACCTGTCACCGCGTCGAGGGCTACATCATCTGTGCGGACCACACGGAGCGGTTGGCTCTCGCAGCCGCCCCACCGGTCGGGGGCCGAGCGCTGATCGGCGAACCCGCCATTCGCCACGCCATCACCGTCGCGGTGGGGCGGGATTCGGTCGTGGTCGGCGAGGACCAGGTCCTCCACCAGCTGCGGGAATCCGTTGACAGGGCGCGTGCCGCCGACATGCTCGACGTGGCACTCGAGCGGCTATTCGCGCTCGCCATGCAGGCGGGGCGCCGCGCACGATCGTGGCGTCATGCCCCGCCGCGCTCACTCGCGGACGTGGCGCTCGCGTCCATCGAGGGTCAGACAGGTTCGCTTCGCGGCCGCGACATCCTTGTCGTGGGCGCCGGCAAGATGGGTCGCCTGGCCGTCCGTGCCGCGACGGCCGCTGGGGCGTCGGTCTCGGTGGCGAACCGCTCCGCCGAAAGCGCCAGGGCTATGGCGACCGCGGGCGGCGCTCGGATCGAGGCCTACGACCCCGGGCGGCGGGCAGGAACGTTCGCCGGGATCATCGTGGCGCTGGGTGGACCCTGGCCGATCGGCGCGGAGACGGTTGTCGCTCTGGCTGCGAGCACGACGGTCGTCATCGATCTGTCGGTGCCAGCGGCAGTACCCGGAGCGGTTGCCGAGGCGATCGGCCCACGGTTTGTCTCGGCCGACGCATTGGCGCTGGCTGATGTCGACCTGGGGACCCCGCAGGATGGCGCTCACTCCCGCATCGACGCGCTCATCGACCGGACGACGGCGGAGTTCATCGACTGGCTGAGCCGCGGCGACGCGCGGGCGGCCGCCGAGGCGCTCGTTGGGCGCGCGAGGCGTGAACGTGACGCTGAGCTCGCGGCGCTGTGGCGGCGGCTTCCCGATCTGGAACCCGAGGCTCGCCTGGCGATCGAGGCGATGACGCAGCACCTGACGATGCGACTCCTGCGAGAGCCGCTCGAGCGCCTCGGTCGGGACCCCGACGGTCGCGCCGAACATGCAGTCCGGGACATCTTCGCCCTGTGAAAGCCTCGTGATCGCGATCGGATCGCGAGGCAGCCCCCTGGCGATTGCCCAGGCGAGGCTCGTCCACGAGGCCCTGGAACGAGAGGGTCATGCGAGCCGGCTTGTGATCATCGAGACCGACGGCGACCGCCGCGCTCCTGACACTGCGTGGGGCGAGGGCGCGTTCGTCGCCGCGATCGAGCTCGCGCTTCTGGCCGGACGGGTCGACGTCGCCGTCCACAGCGCGAAGGACATTCCCACCGACGAGGATCCGCGTCTCCGGATCGGGGCCTATCTACCGCGAGCCGATCCTCGCGATGCTCTCGTCGTCCGAGGTGCCGCGACGGAGCGGCGACTGGCCGACCTACCTCCGGGCTCTCGCGTCGGGACCGACAGTCCGCGGCGCACGGGCTTCCTGCTAGCTCAGCGGCCAGACCTTGCGGTTCATCCGCTCCACGGCAACGTCGACACCCGGATCCGCCGGCTCGATGAGGGCCATACCGATGCGCTTGTCGTCGCGTGCGCGGGATTGGACCGCTTGGGGCTGGGCGACCGGATCGCCGAGCGCCTCGAGCCCGAGATCGTTCCGCCCGCGCCGGGCCAGGGTGCGATCGCGGTCCAGGTTCGAGGTGACGACGCCAGGTTGCTCGCGCTGACCGCCACGATCGATGACCCATCCACTCGCCTGACAGTTGAAGCCGAGCGGGCCTTCCTGTGGGCGTCCGGAGGCGGCTGCCGCGCCCCGATCGGAGCGCTGGCCACGATCGTCCATGATCAGCTCGACTTCCTCGGCGGCTACGCTAGCCCGGATGGCTCCGAGCGGGCATTCGTCCGCCGCCGTGGTCCGCTCGTGGCCGATGGGGATCTCGCCCGCGAGCTCGCAGTAGAGCTCAACTCCCGCGCTCGAGCCCGACCGCCGATCGGCCACCTCGAACGCGAGCGGCCGCGGTCGATCGCTCGCCGCGTCCTCGTGACCAGAGCGGCCGAGCAGGCTGACGAGCTCGTGTCGGCCCTCCGCGACGCGGGTCTCGAGCCGGTTCTGGTGCCGACGATCGCCGTCGAGTTCGGCCCACCACACGGGGAGCTGGACACCGCAGCTGGACGCCTCCACACCTACGCCTGGGTGGTCATCACGAGCGCGAATGGCGCACGGGCGATCCTCAGGGCCGCCGAGCGCATCGTGACCGAGCTCGGAACGCCGTCGTGGGCGGCCATCGGGCCGGTGACGCGTCGCGTCCTCGAAGGCGAAGGTATCGAGGTAGCCCTCCAGCCGAGCCAGAGCAGCGCCATCGCCCTGGCCGTCGAACTGCCGGTCGTCGCTGGCGATCGAATCCTCGTCGCGCGCGGCGATCTCGCCGAGGAGGAGCTGGCGGCCGCATTGCGGGCGCGCGGGGCTGAGGTTGATGACGTCATCGCCTACCGGACGCGCGAGGCGCCGGCGGCCTCTGGGCCGCTGCTCCGTCGCGCTATGACCGGCGGGCCGATCGACGCCGTTGTCTTTACCAGCGGCTCGACCGTGCGCGGTCTGGTCGCCCTCGCCCGGGCGGAGAACCTGGACGTCGCCTCGATCCCGGCCGTATGCATCGGACCCGAGACCGCGGTTGCGGCCCGCGATGCGGGTTTCTCCGTGATGGCCGTGTCCGTCACGCCGGAGGCCGGCACCCTCGCCACCGCCACCGCCCATGCCCTCGCGGCTCGTCCCAAGGAGACCCGATGACCCTCGACCTCGACGGACGGCCCGGTGTTGGGACAGGCGCCTCGCTATCGTCGTCGCTCGCCATGCGGCCGCGGCGCCTCCGGCGGACACCGGCATTGCGCGCGCTCGTGCGCGAGACCCGCCTCCATCCAGCGATGTTGGTGGCGCCCTTGTTCGTCCGGCCCGGCGTCGGCGTCCGCGAGCCGGTCGGCTCGATGCCGGGGGTGGCCCGGCTGTCGCCGGACGTCGCCGCGCACGAGGCGTCTCGGCTGGCCGACCTCGGCGTCGGCGGCGTGCTCCTGTTCGGTCTGCCTGCGGCGAAGGATCCGATCGGCTCCGCGGCCTCCGCCGACGATGGCATCGTCCAGGACGCGATCCGGCGGATTCGCGCCCTCGAGCTGCCGCTCGCGACGATCGCCGACACGTGCCTGTGCGAGTACACCGACCACGGTCACTGCGGTCCGCTCGCGGCCGACGGATCGGTGGACAACGACGCAGCGCTCGTCCGGCTCGCCGAGACGGCTGTCGCCCAGGCGCGGGCGGGCGCGGACATCGTGGCGCCGAGCGCGATGATGGACGGCCAGGTCGGCGCAATTCGGGCGGCCCTCGACGCCGAGGGCTTCGGCCAGACGGCAATCATGGCCTACGCGTCG
The DNA here is from genome assembly GCA_046712485.1 of Candidatus Limnocylindrales bacterium. Lineage (GTDB taxonomy): Bacteria > Chloroflexota > Limnocylindria > Limnocylindrales > CSP1-4 > SPCO01. The sequence continues at coordinate 92 of JBKKCW010000193.1, read as the reverse complement.
AAGCACGCCTCTGCCTTCTACGGTCCGTGCCGCGAGGCGGCCGACAGCACGCCGGCGTTCGGCGATCGGCGGGGCTACCAGATGGACCCGGC
>JBKKCW010000192.1:0-12403 GCA_046712485.1 Candidatus Limnocylindrales bacterium | reverse complement strand
TTCTCGCGCGGTTCCTACGAGGGCAGTTTCCGAGGGGAGCTCGAGAAGTTCGGCTGCATCGCCGAACGCGAAGCTAAGGAGTAGCGCCCGGCGCCCGGGACCAGTGCACGTGCGCGTGCTCCACCCGATGCCCAGGGACTACTCTCGTCCGAATGGCGGAGGCGTTCGTCGGGCGGCTCGCAGAGCTCGGGGCGATTCGGCGCGCGATCGAGACGGCCGACGCTGGCGCGACGACGGTCGTTCTGGTCGGCGGCGAACCGGGCCAGGGCAAGAGCCGACTGCTGGAGGAGGCCGCGGCGCAGTCCAGCGGACCGAGCGATACGAAACCACTCTGGATCCGCGGATCTGAACTCGAGCGGACGATTCGAATACCCGCCCCGCCTCAGGCCGGGGCGGGTACCGCGCGCCGATAACGAGCCCTCGTATCCAGCTGTCGGACAGCCGGGTGAGCGGTCAGGTTAGGGAACCAGCGTGACCCCCGGGCGTTCCAGATCCGGATCGAGGGCGAGCACGCGGTCGACTTTCGATTCCTCCATCACCACGAGGCTGACCTGATCGACGAACGACGTGCCGCTGGGCAACGATCTCCGGTAGCGACGCAGCGCTTCGCCATGCACGTCCGTCCCGACGGCCAGCACCTCGATCGCTGGCAGGACGTCGTCCACGAGCGCGATCACACTGTCGGTGCCCAGCCGCCGCCTCGCGACCGCAATCGTCTCGGCAACGATGTAGCCGTGGGTGACGAGCTCGTCATCGGCGTGCTCCACGAACGCGTCGCGCACCTCGGGCTGGCGCGGTTCGTCGGCATCCAGCAATGCGATCAGTGCACTGGTGTCAACGAAGACGCGTCTTACCACTCCCCTTCCCCGGCCATCTCGTCATGCCGTGATGCGACGTCGCCCGATCCGGAGTGGAAACGGCCGGCAGCCGTCAGGAGCTGATCGAACCGAGCCCGACGGTCCCCCGGGTCGGTGGGTACGGCGCGGTCGATGGCGGCCCGGACGATTTCGGCGATCGGGATCTTGCGGCGGCGAGCCTCCAGGCGGAGTCGGCGCATCTGGTCTTCGGTCAGCGATATCTGTGTTCGGATCATCGAACGATGATATCATGGGACCCCGCCTGATAACACAGCCTCCTGCTGAGCCGCCCGGTCGGCCCGCAGCGCGGGTGCCAAGAGCGGCCAGCGCGCGCCCCAGGGCGCGCAGCCGTCCGATCTGGCCGCGTCGGCCGAGCGCTCCGAAGCCTCGTCCTACGTCCGTGACTATGAACCCGCTCTTCTTCTACGCTGGACCTGGACCGCAGCTGGGTTACGCCATGCCCGGGATCATCCGAGGCTCCAGAACGGCCCAGGTCGGGCGCATATCGGCAGCCATGGACCGTAACGCGGCGTGGAGGCCCGAATCCGAGGTTGCTGGTCGGGGATTCGACCCTGGCTGAGCGTGGATTCTGGACTGCGATCGCTCGATGGGAGCCCTGGCGATCCGTAGTGGTCAGTACGTGCGGTTATGCGGCACTTGTCCAGCCGACGCGCCGGAGAGCGCGACGACTAACCACGTGGCGCTGGGGGCCGTAGGCGCCGCTACGCGGTTCGATTCGATTGTCGCCGGTCGCCCCCTTGTCGAAAGGAACAATCGGCTGGGCTGGGTCGCCGTTCGGATGTTCTATCGGATGAACGACGCGACGTCCTCCCCGAGCCGGACGCGGCAGGCAACCGCGATCGGCCGACGCTGGGCATGAGCAACGCCCTCGTCAATAAATGCCGAGGGCGTCGCGGTTGGAGCGGGTCGGTCAGTTACCGATGCCACCGTCAGGCTCGACCGGCAGAACGTCTTCAAATCCAGGACCGCCGTTGGGCTCGACGGGAAGGACACGAGGCGAGCTTGCATAGGCGAAGGCGACGGAGCCCAGGATCACGAGCGCGACCAGGGTGAGGGCGATCGCGACCCGGCTGAATCGCCGCTGGATGGATGCGGTGAGGTTCATGAGTAGAGGGTTCCTTGCTGAGGCGGGTGAGGGTTGTCAGATGTGGACGGGCGCCTGTTCACCATCGAGACGGATCATGCGGATGGCCGGTTCCTGCTTCAGGTGCGACAAATGTCCTCGGTTCGTGCGGCCAAACGCCGGCAATCGACCGGTCGTGCTCTGGAGTGACCAGCCACCGGCTGCATGCATCGAGTGCCTCCCGCCCGGACGTCGTTCGCGTTGCGGTGTCGCGGTCGACGGACCCTTGATGACGCCTGCCTCGGCGCTGGGGTCGGCTTACTGGCTGCCCGGCCGACCGGGCAGCTTGGGCATCATCGCCCTTGCCAAGGTGAAGCCATACGCCACCTCGTCGCGACCTTCTCGCGCTTCGATTGGAAGGCTCCGCAGCGTGACCGGAGGGGTGGGGCTATCACCGAAGTTCTCGATCGTGCGCGGCTTTCGCATGGGTGCGACCATCGTGGCGACCTCCAAGCCGTCCGGGACTGGCTTGTTGAGGGCTTCGCCAAGGTGGGACATCTTGGCGACGCGCTCGCCGAACATTGCGATGATGTTTCGCTGGAACTTCGCACGGTGCCGGACGAGGATCGATTTGAGGACCGCCGTGTGGTCGAACACCACGTGCGATACCGATCCAGGCTCCACGAATGGCGAAACGATGAACGTGGGAACCCTTGGTCCAAGGTGTCGGGCGCCGTTCGGGTGGAGCTTGGCGAGTTTCCCGGTCGTCCTCGTGGGATCGTCTGGGTCCGGAATGAGCCATTCAGATCCGCCCCGCGCCGTTCCCGGAGGCGGCTCGTGATCGTAGAACCCGCCGTGCTCGTCGTAGGTGATTACGAGCATGGCGGTGCTCCACTGCGGCGACGCGCGCAGGATGCGAACCAGGTTCTCGAGGAACTCCTGACCGCGAAGAATGTTCGCCGGCGGATGGTCGTCTGACGCCTGTTCGAGGGGTGGAATGCCCGTGATCTTGGGTTCGATGAACACAACCGGCGGCAGCTGTCCGGCCATCGCCCGCGCCTCGAAGTTCTCGCCCTTCACGCCGTATGGCAGGACGCGTTCGTTGTCCAGCCGGTACCTGTCGTACATGCGCAGCATGCCGAGGTTGCTCTCGTAATAGACCCACTCGACGCCTGCGTTGTTCAGGTAGTCGAAGATCGTTCTCGTCTTGATGAAGCCCATCTGCGGATCGTCGGGATGGAAGTTCTTGGTGTGCGGCATCTCGCCCGAGAGGAACGCCCATCGGTTGGGGTAGGTGCCCCCGGGGTGGGCGGCGAACCACCTGTCGCAAACCATGAACTCGTCCGCGAGTCGGTAGAAGAACGGGATGTCCTGCTCGTCGTAGTAGGTGAGGGGGACCTGAGGCTTGCGGTCGATGGCGTCCGGCTTGGTCATGATGTCCTTTGAAAAGCCGTCCATCAGGCCCCCGTTGACCTGCGTCGTTACGTGGTCCGTCCCGTGGTAGGGATCGACCGAGATGGCGTAATGCGTCTTGTCGCGCGCGATGTCGCGCGCCGGGATCATCTTGATTGGCGACTGCCCGGGAACGACGTTCGTGGCGTCGTCCGGGTAGCAACGGTAGCCGCGATCGGGATGGATGCGGCTGAGTCGACCGAGCATGTGGTCGAACGACCGGTTCTCCATCATGACCACAACCATCGTTTGGACCTGGTCGAGACGCGCTACGGATTCGTCGCTGCCTAGGTCAAAACCGTCCGGAACGACACCGACGGGTTCGGGCGCAGTCTCGCCCATCTCGACGCCGACGACGGTGCCCTCTGCGACACGACCGTCGTCAATCAGGACCCCCCGCCATCCTTCCGGAAGCCTGATCGTGCCTCCGCCCGAGCTCGCTCCCCCACCTGTGCTCGTTCCCGCGTCCTCGTCTGCTGGTTCTGGCGCAGGTGGGAACCTGGGGAAGGCTCCCTCATCCCCCGGATCGTCGCAGAAGGCAACGAACACCTTGTCGTCGGCAATACGCGCGCCGACGAAGCGCTTGGTGTACCGATCGTGCACGAGCCGGACCAGGATCTCGGCGAAGTACCCGTGAATGGTGGGGATTGCGTCATTGACGAAGCCCTCGATCTTCTCGCCAAGGTCCGGAGCCAGTCCCAGTGCATCAGCGATCCCGAGGATGACGCCTTCGTAGTGCGCGGGCGTAAAGACGAGCGCGTGACCTCGTCCGAATTGGTCCGAGAGGAACGCTGTGTCGGGCTTGAAGATCATGAAGATCCGAGCCCGGGCGTCGGCGATTTCCCCCAAGCTGATCTCTTCTGTCCAGATTCGGCCGAGTACGGCCTCAACGTCCGTAAGCGCCACGCAGAACCTGACGGCCAGATCGGTTGGGTCGATCTTTTCGTGCCAACTATCGCGCCATTTGTTGTTGGCGTTGATCAACTGACGGATTTGCCAGTCGGTCCCGCCGGCCGACGTGAGCGTTTGACTGAGTCTCGCGTCGGCCGCCGCCCACATCTCGTACACTTCTCGGAGGGCGTCCGCACCGCTGACGAGCACCACGCTCAGACTCGTCAACTGCGTCCGGGCACCAACCGGAAGCTCATCCGAGAGGTCGAAGACTTTCTGGCCGTCTTCGGGAAGCGCACTGATGTATTCGGCGATCTCTGGCGAGATGCCAACCGTCAGCCGCTTGCCGCTGAGCGTCGCCTGCGGAGCGAGGGCGTGGAGAAGGATGGCGAACGTGTTGTTGAGGACTGCGAGCGGGATGGCATCCTCGCTGATGAGGGAGCTATCGCGCACATAGCGGATGTCGTACCCGACCTGCGCGACCTTGTCCGAGATGTTCGTCAGCCGGATGAACCAGTCTGTGCGCGAGTAGCGCGTCTGCTCATTGGCCGGTCCGGCGTCGATGTCGAATTTGGTCAGGTAACTCCGGGAGGGGTGCTCGGGGTCCGGTGCGAGGCTTGGGCCGGACATCGTCTCTTCGGTCCTTACAGGGTTCGGGTCGCCCGCCTTGAAAACTTCGACCTTGAGCGGGACCGTGTTGAAACTGGTCCGGCCGCTCTCACGGAAGGACGGGTAGTCCTGGTCAAGGGATCCGACCGAGACCGAGAAGATGCCTCGGCGCACGCCCAACGGCGTTTCGGGGATGTCGACGAAATTGCCCGGCTGTATGACGAGCGGGTCCGGTGGACTGATGTCCGCCCGAATCTCCACCACATTGCCGTCGACCACGGACATGTTGCTCGAGGTGAAGACCGGCATACTGGCGTCCCTCCAGTCATCATGTCGCGCCCATTCGACCCAGGAACACCCCGCGCCGAGCCTCTGCAACCCTAGCCGCGCGATGACGCCGCCTGCAACCCCAGGTCTTGAGGCGCCGGCGCGGCGGGTCCGGCGTCGAGCCGGCTGGATCGCGAATGCCTTCCTGCTGGATCGCGAATGGCTTCCTGTCCCCGCTTTTGGCTCGCTCGACCGGATCGCGGTCCACCCGCAGCGCTGCTCGGTGCGCCAATCGGGGGCGCTACCCCGAAACCAAGGAGAGGCGACATAACGTGCGCGTTCAATTTCCGAGTGAGGTCCGCGGCCGATGCATCCTCCCGTCAGTGTCGAACCGGATGTCTATTCGTCATTGGCTTGAAGTAAACCTCTGGGGGTTTAGTCTTGGTACGTAGCGAGGCGCGACGGCGGGTGGACGGGAGCCGGGGCGCACGCCCCCGAACGATGCACGGAGGAAGCCAATGAAGGACGGCGAGACGCGGGACCGCGCCCTCCAGAGTCTTGCGGAGAGACTGCGCGGGTCGCTGACGACCGAAGGCCTGCGGGACTGGGCCCACGCCGACGAAGACATTCGGTCGAGGCTCCTCGAGGGTCGGATCTTCGGGTCAATCCGGTGGCCCACGGACATCGGTCGATCGTTGGGGCAGAGCCTGGCGAGCGGCTTCCGGATCGTCCATCGCTACCACGAACTTGACTGGGAGCTCGGACCCGGAGGCCAGCCAGTGGAGATCAGTCGTTGGCGCGACGGGTCGCCGCCGAACCTCTGGGACCGGCCGGGTGACGACGACCAGTATGAAGTCGGTTTCTCGTGCTGGGGCGTGAAGCCCTGGGAGAACAGCGTCCGTATCCAGCTGTCGGACGGTCAGCCGTGGGACACGCGCCTTCAGCTGGAATTGCGCAACAGCTTCCGCGTGGTCGTGCCCGAGCTGCAGGTCATCGTGCTCGGCGGTTCGTCGTATGCCGTGCTGGAGCCCATCACCGTGGAGGAGCGGCCAATCCGACGCTTCGGCTGAACGGTGCGCCGGACCTTGGGCTGCGAGGAGGCACCATGGCTGAGTCGTCGGAGGCTCCCTGGAAGGAGCTCACCCGCGAACTCTCGAGCTTCAAGGTGCCCCGAATTCGATAGGGCTGGCTGACCGCCAGACAGGCGGCGCATGGCATCGTTCCTCTGAATCTCCCGGTTGCGTCATGCCCCGGGATCAGCCGAGGCGCCAGAACGGACCGGTCAGGCCGAGTCGGTCCAGGATCGCCTGGTTCTGCTCGCGAGTGTGCGGACGCCAATCCGGGTCGAGACGGTCGCCCCACCAGGCGTTCGCCAGCTCCGCGAGCTTGCGCACCGGGATCGTCTCGCCACGGGCTCGTCCAGCGAGCCAGTTGTCCACGTGGTCTTCCGACCGGAAGAGCAGCATGGAGCCTCATGTGTATCCGATGTCGTCCCACCACGCCACGGCCGGGACCAGGACGTGGAAGATCAGGGTCGTGTCGTCCGGGCGGCCATCTCGGACATCGATGTTGATCGAACTATGACAATCGGCGCACTCGGTGTGGATCGAGCTGTCCGCCTGTAGTGCTGCGCCGATTCCGAATGCATCCCATGCGCAATTGGCGAACCACGATCGTCCAGCGGCCTCCACCCGATAGGGCGTGGGCTGGGCAGCGAATGGGTTGGCCATCCGGATCTCGCCGCCTTCATCGAGGACAAGCGCATGAGCATCGTGGAGGCGTCGCCAGCCTTCACGGACCGCCGTTTCGGACAAGCCGCTCGCGCTGGCAACCGCGGCCGCAGTTGGTGCCCGCCCAAGATCGACGAAGGCCGCATAGGTCGCGTTGCGAAGGTCGAGATCGGCCGCGTCCACGTCGCGACCGTACGGGATACGCCATGGGCCGTCAACGGCCGGCAGTTCGTGGCTGTCTGGCCCCTACGCTGCTGGCGCCCGTCGGCACGTCCAAGGGCTAGGTTTGACTCATGAGTAGGTTGTTGTCGGTGGCCCGCCGGCAACCGCCGGCGTCGCATCGCGCGTCTGCCGGCCCAACTCAGGCGCCCGGTTCGTATGGCGCCGGCGCCACGTTGGGGTTCACGTGGAAGACATTGTCGGGGTCCCAGATCCTCTTGAGAGCTGCAAGTCGGGTGAGCTTGGCGTCGCCGTAGATCCGGCGTGACTCCTCCGGGCCGGCGTCGCTGTTGCCATTCGCATAGGCGCCGAGGGTTCGATCCGGTTCGATCACGGACATCGCCCGCCGGCACCAGTCGGCGCACGTCCCGTCGAGCGACGGGTCGGTCCAGTTCGAATCGGCGCTCAGATCGAACACGGCGGCCCGACCCGAATACGCCGTCGCATCCTCGGGCACGCGGCCGATTGCCCCGCCCAGGGCGGTGACCGAGAAGGTTGCCTCCCTCGGCGCGGTCGCGACGAGCTCGACCAGCTCGTCAAGTGCCTCGCGCCGAACGTCGTTCGCATTCTGGCTCTTGATGAACGACCGGCTGCCCCACGCGAACGCGAGATCGTGCGCGGTCTGGATGTCCAGGTAGTTGGCGCTGCCGATCGTCGTTGTCGTTGGATTCGGGCCGACGCGGAGTCCTGCGGTGTCCCGCTCGACTTCGTCGGCGCCGCCGCTATGGTTCCAGGCGAGGTAGGTGATCGGTTTGCCGATCATCTCGTCCGGGTAGCCGGCGTTCGGTCCCGCCCGATCGATGCCGAAGATGACCGACACGCTATCGGGCGCCCCTACCGCGTAGTCATGGAACACGGTCCAGACGTCCTGGATCTGCGTGGCCGGGAAGGTCAGGACGCCCCGGTGGAGCTCGGGCCCGAACGGGTGGAGCCGGAATTCGAAGGCGGTCGCGATCCCGAAGTTCCAGCCGGCGCCGCGCAAGCCCCAGAAAAGCTCGGGCTCGTCGGTTTCGCTGGCGCGCACAAGGCGGCCGTCGGCTGTGACGAGCTCGACGGCGGCGAGGTTGTCGATAGTGAGCCCGAAGTTCCGTTGCAGGCGGCCCACGCCGCCACCGAGCGTCAGCCCGGCGACGCCAGTGTGGCCGACGACGCCGGTCGGGCAGACGAGCCCGTGCGCCTGGGCCGCGATGTCGAGCTCGCCCAGGAGCGCCCCGCCGTTGGATCGAGCGATCCGAGCTGCCGGGTCCACCTGAACCCCGCGCATCGCGGACATGTCGACGACCAGCGAGCCGTCGGCGCCCTTGAACCCGGCCGCGCTGTGGCCACCGGACTTGACGACGATCTCGAGGTCGTGCTCGCGACCGAACTGCACCGTGGTGGCGACCTGCTGAGCGATGGTCGGGCGGACGATGACGGCGGGCCGCCGATCGTGGATCGCGTTCCAGAGCCGGCGCGCATCGTCGTACGCCGCGTCGTTGGGTGTGATGACCTCGCCGACCGATCGTCGCAGCTGATCGAGGTGCTGTGGTGCTACTTGGGCAGGAGCGTCGGCCATCGTTCCCCTGGGTCAGGTTGGTCGTCGTTGGGTACCTTAGCTAGCCGTGCGGTCCTTCGCGAACCACTCGGCGTAAGTATCGCGACCACGCGCGACCCCGTGCGGGTCAACGGTTCCCGCGCGGATCTCCATCGATGCCCGCCAGGAACGCGCACGCGTCCTCCGCGAAGCGCGCCCCGGCGCCCGCGTGACTCACGTTGGGGTACTCGATGTGGTGCGCATTCGGGAGGCCGGCGACGAGCTCGCGAACGAGTTCCGGCGGGTACGCGGTGTCGAGGTCGCCGCTGGCGACGAGGGTCGGACAGCGGATCTCGCCGATGTGCTCGGTCGCATCGTGGCCATCGTCGGCGTGGGCGTCAATGGCGAGGACACGCAGGTCCTTGGGTCGACCCCCGATGTGCGGCCCGAGCAGCCAGCCCACGGCACTGGCGAGACGCGGATGCTTGGGCAGGACCCAGGGCGCCATGAGCGCCCAGCCAGTCCGCCAGCGACCGTCGAAGAAGTGCTCGACGATTCGACGCTGGAGCTCGCGCACCTCGACCGTCAGTCGATGCCGTGTATCCAAGAACCAGCCGTTCGACGAGATCGGGGTGGCGGATAGCCAGCCACTGCGCGTAGTGCCCGCCGGTGGAAATGCCCATGACGCCGACCGGTCTCCCCCATTGCTGGCGGATGACCGCGGCGTAGTCGTCGGAAACATCGGCCGCGGTACTGCCTGGTGCGATGTCGGCGCGGCGGCCGATCTGGACCACCGTGAGGCCCTGTCGCTCGATCGGGACGAGCCACGCTTTCCACGCACGGCGGACCGACTTCGGCGTCGATGGCTCCGCCGTGAACGAAAGCCCAGGGATGTACAACACGATCCGTGGCCCGGAGCCTATCCGGGCGTAGGGATGCCCAGAGGGAAGCGCGCCGGTCTCGATGGCGGTGTCCTCCGTCACTCGAGTCCTACGCTGCAATGGGCGTTCACGTTGGCGATGATACGGGTCGCTCGGGACGCTACCCGCGTCCTGGCGCTCGGTCCCGCTTCAACTTCCGCCAGCCGCCGGCCCGATTGTCCGCAATGATTGCCCGAAAGATCGCGAGCAAAGCCGGCTTGTTGATCGGCGCGTCCTCGTGGATGGCGATCATACGTCCAGTTTCGTTGCCGTGGCCGCCCGTGATGATGCCCTCTGGATCTGGCGCCAGTCCGCCGTCGTACAGGAAGACCGTGATGTGGTCTTTCGCGGCGAGTAGGGCGGCGACGTTGCCGTCGAGCACGAAGTAGGGCTGGACCTTCCGCTTGATCGTCTCCACGACCTCGGGATCCGCTTTGTGGACGAGATCGCGGACCGTCTTGCAGATCGCCTGCTGCCACGCTGGGAGGGCATTGATGTAGGTGTCGACTCGAGGGTCCTTGACGTAGCTCTTTCGGGGCATCTCACGCCTCCTTCGTGTGTCTACTCGACGGGAGCATCGCCACGACCTCATTGTGACCAGCAAGGTCGACGCGGTGCGATGCCCTTGCGATGATGCAGGGCATGGATATCTCAACGGCATCCGGCATTGTCTTCGCAGTGGTTGCCAGCGGGGTGGTTGCCTTCCAGCTGGCGCTGGCGCTTGGTGCGCCGTGGGGCCGCTTTGCTATGGGCGGCGTGTTCCCGGGCCGATTTCCGCCCGTGATGCGGGTCGCTGCCGTCATCCAGGCGGTCCTGATCGGGCTTCTTGCGGTGGCGGTCCTGTCGGCCGCGGGAGTCGTCCTGCCCGAGGTCACGGCCGCGTTCCCGTGGCTGGTCTGGGTGGCGGTCGCAGTTTCGGCCGTCGCTCTCGTCCTGAACGCCATCAGCCGGAGCGCGGGCGAGCGCCGCATGTGGGTTCCGGTGGCGCTCGTGCAGCTGGCATCGAGTCTGCTCGTGGCGCTCACTCGTTGATCGCGACAGATGTGAACTCGCTGCGAGTCATCCTCGAGATCGGCAAGAAGCGCAAGGTCGCGGCGGGTGCCATGGACTGGCCCGGCCTCGATCGGTGGGGCACGACTGAGGAAGGTGCACTCGGCAAGCTGTCGAGCTACCTCCCTCGCTATACGGGTGTCGCCCAGCGAGCCGGCTTGGAGGGCGAGTTCGAGCGAGCGCGCGACGTCGAGGTGGTCGAGCGCGTACCCGGCTCGAGCTCGACCGACTTCTGGGGCGTCGCCCACAGCCCGTCGCAGATCGAGCGCGAGGTGCTCTCAGCGGCTGGTCTCGAGCGCCGGATTGACCTCTTGCGCGCCTGCTGGGCCTACTTCGATGACCTCGCGGGACGTGTCTCGGAGGAGCTCCGACCGGGAAAGCGAAGCGCTGGTCGGAGTCGTGACCAGATCATCCGACACGTGTACCGCAACGAACCTGACCAATGGTCCAAGAAGGTGGGTGTCCGGACGGACTTTGACATCGTCCTGACCGCGGATGGTCTCGCGAGGCATCGGCAGGAGTATCTCGACGCCATCCGCGCCTACAACGCCGAAGGCAGGCCGGCGCGCTCCTGGCCGATCCAGTTCCTCGTGCGCCGCACCGCCCAGCACGTCATGGACCATGCGTGGGAATTGGAGGATCGGGATCTCGGGTCCTGAGGCTTGGGCTCGAGGCATGTACGGGCGACCCATCCTGTCGGTGCCATGGTCGGCTATCCGGTCGGCTTCTCCCAGACCGAGATGTGCCTGGTGCTCTCGCTGGTGTAGGGCTCGCGCTCCCACCCTGCCCAGCGGCCGCGCAGACGCAGGTCAGCCAGCCGCGCCATCAGGTCGAGCTCGGATGGCCAGACATAGCGGAACGGCCCCGATGACTTCTCGACCGTGCCGTCAGACTGCCGCTGGAAATGGTGAGAGACCAGCCCCTGGGTCGCGACGTCGTATTCGTCGATCCCCCAATGACGCTCGCCAAAGTCGAAGATCACGTAGCGCTCGCCAGGGAGAAGCCGCCGAAGGTCCGGCACGCCGGTCTCGATCACGAACGAACCCCCGGGCTCGAGATGCTCGGCGACGTTCCTGAAGCATTCGACCTGTGCGTCCTGCGTCGTGAGATTGCTGATCGTGTTGAACACGAGGTACACGAGCTGGAACGTGCCGTCGGCCTTGGCGCTCGAAAAATCACCGATCGTCACCGCGATCCCCTCCCCGCCCGGCTTGGCTCGCATGCGCTCAACCATCGCCCTGGACAGGTCGATGCCATGGACTGGGATGCCCCGAGCTGCGAGCGGGAGCGCGATCCGGCCCGTCCCGATGCCAAGCTCCAGCACCCGGCCGTCGCCTGCCAGATCGGCCAGGAAGTCGACGGTCGGATTCACGATCCCCGGGGCGAACATCGGATCGGCATCGTCGTCGTACGTCGCCGCCACCGATGCGCTGAAGTAGCCGTCCCTGTCCACCATGGCTTGAATCTAGCCGACCTGCGCACATGCGGAGCCGCGGCCGCCAAGCCGCAGCTCCGCTGCGAACGGGATTAGGCGAACGTTGTTCCTGGGGTGATCACTCGCACGTCGACTCGGCCGGGTAGTCCGATCGGATGTGGACGTGGCCAGACGGCGTGACCGTGTACCGGAAGCTTTCGGCCACGACATCGATCTCTGCGGTGTAGAACCAGTAGTCAGATGTCCAGATGCAGGGCGCTCCGGGATTGATGAACGCGTGGCGCGGCGGCACGCCCTGGAACGCCGGGATCATGACCGGGTCGTCGCTCAGCTGGCAGTCCTGGATCTCCGTCGCCGATCCGTCCGGCCGCTCAAT
>JBKKCW010000191.1:0-7497 GCA_046712485.1 Candidatus Limnocylindrales bacterium | reverse complement strand
CAGTGCGAAAGTGCGCTTCCTCGGCCGCCCGGACCGCTGTCTCGTCGTCCCGGTGGACAAGCTGATACCACCTTGTCGGGTCTGAACGGAATTCATCGACCGTGTGGCCGAGGATCCGGGTGACCTGCGCGCTTAGGAAGACGAGGTGGGAGGTCGGGGCGTCCCTTGTGGTGCGTTCGTCGATATAGACAGTCGCAGGAATCTGCTCGATCAACTGGCGGTGGCGTTGTTCGGCCGACGCGATTTTGGCTGTGGCCCTGTTGGCCTCGTGAATCGCGGCAGCATGCTCACGCCCAAGCAGCGCCTGGCGTAGGGCCGCTACTGCGATCACCGCCCATCCGAGCGGTCGGAAGATAGCCGGCTCATCCGCGTCCACGCCAACGACAAGGCACACGAGCGCTACGAACACTGCCCCAACGGGAAGCAGCGCAAGGACCCGTGATCGGCCGCGGGAGTCGGCCTGTGGACCGGTCGCGCGAAAGGTAGCCGCCCCGACCCCCATCAGAAGCACGCCCGCCGAGAACAGCAGGTTCGACAAGGTGCCGGGTGGCGGCACACTCGGCGCGTCCGCGACCCACGGGATGTACCCGGCCCCGAGCAGCGCAGTGCCCATGAGCGTGGCATAGATCCCGCTCAGGCGGGGCTCGGTACCGGTCGCCAGGGCGACCACAAGGCCTGCGCCCGTCAGGGAGAGAAACGCCGTGGGCATGCTCAACAGGAAGATCGTCGAAGCGATGTCAGGTGTCGCCACGAGATGCCCGAACAGCGATGCCATGACGGTCGCCGTCGCCAGCAGGACGAGTGACGCGTCCAGGTAGAGGCCGAACCGTGCCCGGCGCGAGTGATCTCGCCGGACCGCTTGATCGAGCGCCCACGCGGCCGGTGCGATCGTTGCCAGGAACAACAGGTCCGAAGGCGCCGGCACGACGGTCCAACCGAGTGCGGCCTGAACATCCCAGGCCGCCTGGCCGGCAAGCCAGCATCCGAGTGCCGCCAGAAGTCCGAGGCGGACCGACCGTTCCGAACCGGTCGACGCTGGAAGACCGTACATGCCGATCGCGAATGCAACGACGGCGAATAGCGTCCAGTGGCCCAGTTCCCACCAGTACGCCAGCCCCCACGTGTCGACCGTCGCCAGCAGTGCGATGGCCACTCCGGACACGAGCGCAATTGCGAACGCGCTACGCACGGGAGCAGCCGTCAGGGCGGAGCGATACGCGCGCATGGACAGACGAGTCTGGGGCATGACAGCGAACGTACGCTGCCGAGGTACCTGCGCCTAGTAGACGATCGGACTAGTCCAAACTGGGCTCACGAGCTTTGCCTGCTCCCCGTCATCGCCCACCGGCTGCGTCCTCACTGAGAAGCCGTGTCCTAAGGGAAGAGCGCTCTGCTACCCTGCCGTCCGTGGATGTGCCGCCCGAGGGAGTGGGCTGGCCGCGCGACCACGGGTCGCCGCCGCTCCGACCCCCGCCCCATCGCTCACGGTACGGCCCGGCGATCCTCGATGCGTTGATCCCGGGGCTCGGACACCTCGTCGCCGGCCGGAGACTGCGCGCAGTCCTGTTCGTTTCGCCCCTCCTGGTCATGGTGGCGACGGGCGTGTTCGTCTTCGCCACCACGTCGGGTGCTCGACTGGCGGCGACGCTCCTTGCGCCGGAGGTCATCTGGGGACTGCTTGCCGCGCAAGGGCTGCTGCTGGCGTCACGTCTGATCGCGGTCGGCTCGAGTCTCTTCGACCCGATGCTGCCGCCGCCGGATCGCCGCGACCTGTTCCCGATCGCCGCTCTCCTTGCCTTTGTCATCGCGCCCCAGGCGTACGCCGGCTACGCGACCGAGATCGCACGCGAGGCAGCCGACCGCATCTTCGTCGAACCCGTCGCCGTGGCGGCGCCGTCGAGTTCTCCTGCGCCCGACCCGAGCGTTCTCGCGAGCGCCCCGCCCAGCGCCTCGCCCTCGGCGTCGGTGAGCCCGGTCGGAGGACGGATCACGGGGCTGCTCATTGGCGTCGACGCCGGCGTGGGCCGAAGCAGCTACCTCACCGACACGATGATCGTCGTCTCGCTCGATCTGGGCACGCGCACCGTGTCCATGCTGTCCATCCCGCGCGACATGGTGGACGTGCCGCTGCCAGACGGCCGGACGTACCGGGACAAGGTCAACTCGCTGGTGTCGTATGTCCGTCGGACGCCAGCGGCCTTCCCTGGCTCCGACGGGACAGGGTTCGACGTCCTGATGGACGCGTTGAGCACGCTCCTGAACGTCCGGATCGATTACTACGCGACCGTCAACCTCGGCGGGTTCGTGCAGGTCGTGGACACGCTTGGCGGCGTCAACGTCAATGTCGCGCGCGCCTTCTGCGACCCGAGCTACGACGAGTACGGCTTCAGCCGGGGCTTCGCGATCACGGCGGGACTGCACCACCTCAACGGCCAGCAGGCGCTCGCGTACGCCCGCGTTCGAAAGGCATCGGGCGAGAGTGATTTCACGCGTGCGGCGCGACAGCAGGAGGTCATCTCGGGCATTCGCGATGCCATCGTGGGAGGCGGCTTCCTCAACGATCCGATCGGTCTCCTCGGGGCGATCGGGCAGACCGTGCAGACGAACGTGCCGCGCGAGCTGCTGCCGGATCTCGCCGAATTGGCCGCCGAGGTTGGCCGGGCACAGACATATCGGACCGTGGTGAACGACCCGCTCGTGCGTACCGCATTCGACGTCCGTGGATCCATCCAGATCCCGGACGTCGGCGGCATCCGCGCGCTGGCGGCGGCCCTCTTCCCAATCGACGGATCGCTCCCGGCGGAGGAGTACGCGCTGATGAAGCCGGCCGTCGGCTCGTCGCCCGGCACCTCGCCAACTGCCTCGGGTTCCGCGTCTCCTGCCACCCCGTCGGGTAGCGGGGTCAGTGGATGCACCGCCGCCCCTCGGCCAAGGGCGACGTCTGCTCCGAAGCCGAAACCGACCGCAGACCCAGCCCCGGAGCCGACGGCGCCGAGCCCGTCGACCGAGCCATCATCGTCGGCCGAGCCAAGCGCGACGCCCGCGCCGTCGGCTTCGCCCGGACCAACGACGAGGCCGTCCCAGGTGGTCGATCCCGTCGAGCCGTCACCGCCGCCGTCACCGGCGCCCTCGCCCTAGGTTGACCACGTGCGCGTCTTGCCGCCGCCCACGGTTCGGGCGCCCGGTGACCGAACCGGCCACTGGCCAGGCGCTCCGCCCACGGTTCGGGCGCCCGGTGACTGGACACCGAATCCGCCCGACTGCCTGCGGGTCTGTTTCGCGGGCCGGCGTTCGAAAGGTAGGCTTGTGCTGTGACGGCAATACCCCGCTCGTTCCGTGCGTACGTCGCCGCACAAGCCGACGACCGAGTCGATCGTGGACCCCGCGATTTCGCCGCGGCCGACCTTCCGCCGGGCGAGATCGAGATCCGAGTGGGCTGGTCCAGCGTCAACTACAAGGACGGGCTCGCCACCCGGGCGGATGGCAAGGTGGCCCGGATCAGCCCGCTCATCCCCGGGATCGACCTGGCCGGCAACGTCGTCGCGAGCACTGATCGGACGATCGCTGTCGGGGACACCGTGCTGGCTCACGGGTACGACCTCGGCGTGTCGCGTCACGGAGGGTACAGCGAGTACCAGCGGGTTCCCGCGGGGTGGGTGGTGCCGCTCGCCCCCGGCCTGTCGCCACGCGAGGCAATGGCCATCGGGACGGCCGGGTTCACGGCGGCCATGGCCGTGGTCGCCCTCGAGGAGCGAGGCCTCCAGCCCGACGCGGGGCCCGTGCTGGTGACGGGCGCCTCGGGCGGGGTCGGTGGCACGGCGCTCGCGATCTTCGCCGAGCGCGGATACGAAGTCTGGGCGGCGACTGGCAAGCCCGACGAGGCGAAGCGGCTGCGGTCGCTCGGTGCGTCCGGGATCCTGTCGCGCGAGGAGGTCACCGGCGAGGGTCGGCCGCTCGACACGGAACGATGGGCAGGTGCGGTCGATGCGGTCGGTGGCGCGACGCTGCCCTACGTGCTCCGTACGCTCAAGCGAGGCGCCATGGTCGCGGCGTCCGGCAATGCGGGCGGGGCGAAGCTCGAGACAACGGTGTTCCCGTTCATCCTCCGCGGCGTGGCCCTGCTCGGGATGGACTCGGTCCTCGTCCCGATCGAACGCCGCCGCGCGATCTGGGACCGCCTGGCGACCGATCTGCGGCCGCGCGATCTCGGCGCGCACGTCACCGAAGTCGGCCTCGACGATCTCGATGCGGCGCTGGACGGCATCGTGGCCGGTTCCGCGCGCGGTCGCTGGGTGGTCCGGATCGGCGGGTAGGCGGCTGGGGTGACTCTGGGTCCGGCCGGCGGCCCGTGTCGCTCGCTCGGGTCGGGACGCCATGTTCGATCCGTGCCCGCTTGCGCGGTCCTAGCACCCCCCGTATGAATCCCATTCGTATTTCAGGCGCATCGAAGGCCATAACGATGGCCAGAGGCGTGGTCGCACGCTCGACGTGTGGCCCACCACGCTCGAGAATGCGTTCTTTGAGGTCGTTATCGGCCTTGGTGTGCTGGGTCGATGACTGGTATTCATATTGCCGCCACCTACGAGACAGATTCCGGCGCAGCCGAGCGGGATCGGGTCGCGGGCCCGTGATTGGCGGGCTGAGCGTTCGGGTCCGTGGTTACCGGACAGAGGGCCCCGCTCAGCTAATCCGTGGCCAAGAGCCGCCGGTAGAGTGCCTCGTAGTCGTCAACCATGCGGCCGACGGTGAACCGCTCGAGCGCCGCGGCCTGGATGGCCGCACGGTCCAGCTCGTCGATCCGGTCGTCGAAGAACGCGAGCTGCTGGGCGTCGTCGCCCAGAAACCCATCGATACCGTCGCGCAGGATCTCCGGGATCGCGCCGGCCCGACGACCGAGGACCGGCGTTCCGCACGCCAGCGCCTCGATGACGACCAGACCGAACGGCTCGGGCCACGTCGACGGGACCACCGACGCGCGGCTCCCGACGACAAGCTCGTCCCGCTCCTTCTCGGAGAGCTCGCCAAGGATGGTCACGTCCGCGCGGTCGAGCAGGGGGCGGATGACGGCATCGTGGTAGTCGATCTCGATCTGGCGGGTCGGCCGCTTCGAGGCGACCATCAGGCGCCGACCTGTCAGGCGGGCGACCTCGATCGCGTCCGGGAACCCCTTCTCCGGTGACATCCGGCCGACGAAGCACAGGTCCTCGCCGGGCACGGCGGGGCGTGGCGGAGGTCGAAAGCTCACGCCGTGGTGGATGACCGTCCAGTCCGCTTCGGGATGGGCCCGGGCATGATCGTGACTGACGGCAACCAGACCGCGAATCGGCTCGCGGAAGGCATCACGGGTCCAGGCCATGTCCAGGCGGCCATGGAATGTGATCGCCACCGGGACTCGAGATCGGCGAGCGAGCTCCAGACTCCACCTGTCGATATGCGCGTGGATCAGGTCGAAGTCGTCCTCCTGGGCGAGGACAAGCTCCACGGTACGCTCGAAATGCTCCGCCGGGTCGTCTGCAAACCCCATGGGCCGAAGGGCGCGAGGAACGGTCGCGACGTGCCGGCCGGGCACCTTCGAGTCTCCGCTCGCGAACGTCGTGACGTCGTGACCGCGCCGGCCGAGCTCCACGACGAGCTCGCCGACGATGCGTTCCGTCCCTCCGTATCCGATCGGCGGGACGGCCTCGAGAGGTGGAGCGACCTGGGCGATCCGGAGCGGTAGGCCCCCGTGCCCGTCCCGGGAACTCAAAGTCGGACGACGACCTCGAGACCCGCGTCCTTGCGCAGGACCTCGGCGCTCGTCAGGCCGCGCCAGCGATGGAGCAACAGATCGCAGGATGCGTCGCCGACCCGGACGTTCCTGACGACAACCTTGGTCAGCCCGGCGGGCAGGATCGGGCGGTCGAGGGTCAGCCGGTTGCTGGCGGCGTCCGCCTCCAGACCGAGCATCGTCCGGATCAGCATCAGCGCCGATCCCGCTGCCCATGCCTGCGGCGAGCAGGCGACGGGGTAGGCGATCGGGGAGCCCGTCGCCGCACGGTCGAACCCGCAGAACAGCTCTGGGAGCCTGAACGCCGGGAAGTGCTGCGCGGCGGCGAGCATGCCGCTCGACAACGTATCCGCCGCGTCATCAAAGCCGTACCGGCGCAGGCCGGCCGCGGCGAGCGCCGTGTCGTGTGGCCAGACCGTTCCGGTGTGGTAGCCGATCGGGTTGTAGCCGGGCTGGTCTGCGGCGAACGTCCGCAACCCCCAGCCGGATACCATGGCGGCCGATCCCAGGGCGGCTGCGACATCAGCGGCATGCTCGGCAAGCACGATCCCGGTCCACAGGGCATGCCCCGCATTCGAGCCGATCGTGTCGACGGCGCGCTTGGCGCCATCGAGCGCCATCGCGATCGACCCCGACGGAAGGCGGAACTGCTCCGCGAACCGCTGCTGCAGATCGATCGCCTCGCGATCCAGCCTGTCGGCCAGCTCCTGCTCGCCGCGGCGCCGCGCAAGTCTCGCCATGCGCCGTTTTGCATCGAACACGTAGCCCTGGACCTCGGCCAGCGCGATCGGGGTCTCCGCCAGCGACCCGTCGAGCCAGCGAATGGCGTCGGACGAGTCCTTCCAACCCTGGTTGCGCAAGCCGGTGTCCGCTCGCCGCTCGTATTCGACGAACCCGTCGCCGTCGCGATCGCCCCACTTGTCGATCCAGTCGAGCGCCGCGAGCGCATTGGGCCACAGGCTATCGACCAGAGCGTCGTCGCCGGTCCAGTCGTGGGTCTCGCCAAGGAGGATCAGCCACAACGGCGTCGAGTCGATCGATCCGTAGTATGGCGCAAACGGCAGCTCGCCCGTCCGGCTCATCTCGCCGGTACGAAGCTCGTGCAGGATCTTGCCGGGCTCGGCATCCCGCCACGCGTCAACCGCCGTGGCCTGTCGCCTGCCGAGGATCTCGAGCGTCTGGACAGCCAGCCGAGGCGCGAAGGCGATTGCCTGCATCGATGTGATCAGGGCGTCACGCCCAAACAGGGTGCTGAACCATGGCACCCCCGCCGCGATGAACCGATCACCTTCCGGATCAGTCGATTCCAGGAGGCACAGGTCGTCGAGCGAGCGACGGATGACCTGGTTGATCAGCTCGTGGTCGGTTTCGATGACCGCGTTCTTGCTCAGCCAAGACGCGTGGGCGCCGGCGGGGTCGAGCGCGTCCGGATCAGGCGCCACGACCGCCAGGGCTGGCTCGCGTGTCGGACGAACGGTCCACGAGATCTGGCGTCGCTCGCCGGGGTTCAGCGGCTCCGCCCAGCGAGCCAGGATCGCGCCGCCGCCGCCGTCCCGCGCCGGCTCGAGGTCTGGCGCGGGCTCGAACGTGACGTGGGACCGAACGGTCACGCCGTCGAGACCGGTGTAGCCGAAGACGATTCCGCCGTCGTCGGTCACCTCGATCGGGAGGAGCTCGCCGCGTGTCGGCCGGGCATAACCGCGCACCTCGAAGATGTCGGCGAAGTCGGC
>JBKKCW010000190.1:0-2913 GCA_046712485.1 Candidatus Limnocylindrales bacterium | reverse complement strand
CCTGGAAGCTGCTCAATGAGAGCGACTCCGCGTCCCCGTGGAACTCCATCAGCCCTTGCGGCCCGCTCGGGCGCCCGACATAGAAGCTGCCGGTCAACCGGACGACGGCGCCGCCGGCAAGCTCGATCATCGCGACGATCAGGTCCGGGCTGCCGATCCGATACGTCTCACCTCCCGTGGTGACCCGGTCGGGGAGGAGCTCCCATCCGCGAGCCTCGATGGCCACGGCCGGCCCGAGAAATGCCGTCGCAATGGTCAACGGGTAGACACCCACGTCGACCAGGACGCCGACGTCGTAGAACGGGATGGGCGCCGGATGCCAGGTCTCGATTCGGCCCCAGTTGACGTCGGCATAGACGGCGCGGACCGTTCCAAGCGCCCCGGCGCGGATGATTGCCCCGACGGTCTGCTGAGCCTCACCGAGGAACGTCGCCGGCGAACAGGCGAGGCGGACCCCCTGGCTGCGGGCCAGCGCAACAAGCTCGGCGGCTTCGGTGGCCTCCAGCGCCATTGGCTTCTCGCTGTAGACGTGTTTGCCGGCCTCGAGCGCCTGTTTGGCCACGGCGTAATGGGCGTGGTGGACGGTCAGGTTGACGACGATCTCCACCTCGGGGTCGGCCAGCAAGGCCTCCAGCGAGGCGTGCACGCGAACGTCATGCTCCGCGGCGAAGGCGCCTGCCCGCTCGACGTCGACATCGGTGACAGCGACGAGGTCGACCTCATCGTGCTCGGCGAGGCTGCGCGCATAGGGCCCGGCAATGTTGCCGCACCCGACGATCCCAACGCCAAACGGGCGTGGATGGCTATCCTTCGTGGTCATGCCCGAAGCGTACGGCACGAGCGTGGGTCGACGGCGTACGGTTGCCGACAGACCAGCACGAGAGGTGGCCCATGCGTCCGGACCAGATCGCCGTACAGCTCTACACGCTCCGGGAGCTCGCCGCCGAAGACCTCGCGGGCACGTTGCGGGCGGTCTCGGGCGCCGGCTTCCGGGCGGTGGAGGTGGCTGGGCTGCCGCCAATCGAGGCGGCGGCACTCCGCGACCTGCTGGGCGCCGAAGGGCTCGCACCCGTTGGGTCCCACGAATCGATCGAGCGGCTGCGCGCCGATCTCGATGGTGTAATCGAGCGGATGGCCGTGATCGGTTGTCCGCGCATCGTCGTGCCCTGGTTGCCCGAGGCCGATCGGAACAGTCCGGACGGTGTCCGGCGCGTGGCTGGGGAGCTCGGACGGATCGCATCGGTCTGCGGCGAGCGGGGAATCAGCCTCGCATACCACAACCACGCATTCGAGTTCGAGCCACTCGACGGAACGACGGCCTGGGCCGTCCTGCTCGAAGCATTGCCGCCCGAGGTTGACCTCGAGCTCGACGTGTACTGGGCTGCCTTCGCCGGGCGCGATCCGGTCGAAGTCTTCCGCAGCGCCGGCGAACGCGTGCGCATGCTCCACATGAAGGACATGGCACCCGGACCCGAGCGAGGCGATTTGACCCCGGGAGACGGCATCCTACCCTGGCGAGAGATCGTGGCAGCTGCTACCCAGCAGGACGTAGCCTGGTACATCGTCGAGGAGGACCACCCCAAGGATCCGATCGCCGAGATCACCCGAGGACGGACCTACCTCGAGGGACTCGCCACCGCCACCCCAGGCTGACGCCTGGGTCGACGCCGCCGACTCTCCCGGCTACTTCACCGAACCGGCGAGCAGACCCTGGACGAAATACCGCTGGAGGCTGAAGAACACGAGCAGCGGGACCGCCATGAGGATGAACGCCCCGGCTGCCAGCAGGTGCCATTCCGTGCCGTACTGGCTGAGCAGGTTCTGGATCGCCTTCGTCATCGGCCAGGAGTCCCCACGCTGCACGAAGACCAACGCCATGAGGAGATCGTTCCAGACCCACAGGAACTGGAAGATGCCGTAGGCCGCGATTGCGGGGACCGAGAGCGGCACCACGATCTGGCGGAAGATCCCGATCGTCGACGTTCCATCGATCCGGGCAGCCTCGATGAGGTCCTTTGGCAGGGTGATGAAGAAGTTGCGAAGCAGGAAGATCCCGAACGGCAGCGCGAACGCCGTATGGACCAGCCAGATCGCACCGAAGCTGTTGAGCAACCCGGTGGGGGCGAACAGCTTGAGGAGCGGGATGAAGGCGACCTGCGCCGGGATCATCAGCAGGGCCACGACGAGCAGGAAGAGCCCGTCGCGGAACGGGAAATGGAGCCACGAGAACGCATAAGCCGCCATCGAGGCCAATGTCAACGGGATCAGCGTCGAGGGGACGGCGATCAGGAACGTGTTGACGAATGCCTCGAGCATGCCCTGCGAGGTGAGGACCTCTTCGTAGTTGGCGATGGTGTAGCGGAACTGCAGGAAGCTCTCCCACCAGCCGGTCACCTGGATGTCGCTGCGTGGCCGGAACGAGGTCACCAGCAGGCCCACCGTTGGGGCCAGCCAGATGAGCGCGATCAGCCCAAGCGCGACATGGATTGGGGTTCGATTCAGTCCGCGAACGATGCGCGCGGCGAGCGTTTGCTCCCGGGCCTGGACGCGCGGCTCTGCGACTGCCGTCATCTAGGTGACCCTCTCGCTGCGGAACCGCCGGATGTTGTAGGCCATGATCGGGATCAGCAGGATCAGCATGATGACCGCCACTGCGGCACCCCGGCCGAACTGGCCGCCGGGGATCGACTCCTGGTACATCGTGAAGGCAATCACGCGGCTCGACGTGCCGGGCCCGCCATTGGTCAGCACGTAGATCAGGTCGAACAACTTGACCACGTTGACCAGCAGGGTCACCGCCAGGACGGAGATAGGCAGGCTGACCATCGGGATGATGATCCCGAAGAAGACCTGGCGCTCACTTGCCCCGTCGACGCGGGCGGCTTCGAGCACTTCGCTCGGGATGCTCTTGAG
>JBKKCW010000189.1:0-2657 GCA_046712485.1 Candidatus Limnocylindrales bacterium | reverse complement strand
ACGCGATGCCGTGTTCTGGTCGATCGAGGAGCCGATCTGGCGCGCCGACCTGTTCACTGCGGTCGGAAGCTCCACGCCCTTCGACGCCGCCCACTACCACCCGACCTTCGCTGGGCTGGTGCCGTGCGATCGCGTTGGCGACCCGGCGATCCAGGCCGAACCATACGCCTGGATCGAGCGTCGCCTCGGGGACGTTCCGGCCATGCTTGCCGAAGCCGGCTATCCCGAGCTTGCGAACGAGATCGATCTCCACGTCCTTCGGCAGGCGCTGCCCGCGATCCTCGCCACGATACGGACGACGCTCGGGTTTCGACCGGGTGGCGTCGACGCGGGCTGATCGTTCGGCCGTGACGGGCTCGTCGACGCCCGGCACCCGCAGGCTCCGCGTCGGGGTCGTCGGGCTGTCGCACTACCATGTCACTGGCTGGATCGAGACGATCGAGGGGTTCGCTGACGAGCTCGAGATCGTGGCGCTGTACGACCCCGACCCGGAACGAGCCCGGACGCTCGCGCCGACCCATCACGACCCGTCGCTGCGGGCAGCACTTGGCGAGCGATATCGGGCAATTCCCGTGGAGACGCGGCTGGCCGAGCTGGTCGATCGGCACGACCTCGACCTGGCCCTTGTCACGCTACCGAATGCGCACGCTCCCGAAGCGATCGAACAGCTCGCCCGCGCCGGGATCCACCTTCTCGTGGACAAGCCTGCCGCCCGATCCGCACCCGAGGCCCGGCGTGCGTTCGAGGCGGTTCGTGCTTCGGGCGTCCTGGCCGTCGTCGGCCTGACCCGACGGTACTCGCCGTCGGCACGCCTCGCGCGGGACCTCGTGGCGGCCGGGCGTCTCGGACGGCTCATCTCGGCCGAGGCGATCTTCGCGGCATCGTCCGTCCGCGTGCGGGATCCCCACAATCCGCTGTTCGATCCCGCTCTCGCCGGTGGCGGCATCCTGAACTGGCTTGGGATCCACGATCTGGACATCCTCCTCTGGTTGAGCGGCGAACCCGTGGCGGAGGTCAGCGCGATGGCCGGGAGCGTCGGGTCGCCCGGGCTGGCCGTCGAGGACGTCATCTCCGTGGCGCTTCGCTTTGCCGGCGGAGCCGTCGCGACACTCCACCATGCCTACGCGCTGCCCGCGCGTGGCTACCGGACTGGTCTGGCCCTTCGAGGCCTCGAGGCGTCGATCGAGCTGGGTCTCGACGACGAGGTCGTCGTCCTCGCACCAGGGGAGGATGGTCATCTGCGAGAGGAACGGACGACCTTCGACGTGCCCGCTGTGCCCGGGTATGGCGCCAGCGGACGGGCAGCCGTGCGCGACCTGCTCGACTCGATCCGCGATGGCCGCGAGCCACAGGCCACTGGTGACGCCCTCGTCAACGCGCTCGAGCTGGTCGACGCCGCCTACGAGTCCGTGCGGACCGGCCGGCGAGTCCGCCTGCGATAGGAGGCGATGCTACCGTTCGGAGGTCGACCGCTGGTCGAAGGCGTCGCGGAGGCCGTCCCCCACGAAGTTGACTGCCAGGACCATCAACACGATGAACGTGGCCGGCGGGATCCATTGCCATGTGTAGCGCTCGAGGACCGTCACCACCCGAGTCGCCTGGAGGAGGTTGCCCCAACTTGGCGTAGGCGGCTGGACGCCAAGTCCCAGGTAGCTGAGGCTGGCCTCGAACACGATCACCGTTGCCACGCCGAACGTCGCGAAGACGACGAGTGGCGCCACGATATTGGGCAGGATGTGGGTCATGATCATCCGTGGCCCTGAGACGCCGATCACGCGTGCCGCCTCGATGAATGTCGTCTCGCGCAGCGCCAGAACCTGGCCCCGGATGATCCGGGCGCCCGGCGCCCAGGTCACGAGGCCGATCATGACCATCATCGTGACCAGACCGGGCCCCACCAGGAAGGCCACGACCAGGAGCAGGAGGATCGTCGGGAAGCTCAGCACGACGTCCACGAGACGCATGATCGTCGTGTCGACCCAGCCTCCGGCGTAGCCCGCGATGACGCCGATCGTGGTCCCGATCCCCGTTGCGATGGCGACCGAGATCAGGGCCACCAGGATCGAGATTCGGCCACCGACCAGCGTGCGCGCAAGGATGTCGCGTCCGAGTGCGTCGGTGCCGAGGGGATAGCCCGGCAGCGTGCCAGGCGGTTGGTTCGTGAACCCGGCCTTGAGGTTGAGGGTGAGGGCCGCCTCTTCGGACCCGATCACGGCGAGTAGCACGATCACCGCGATCGTGATCAGACCGGCAATTGCGAGGCGGTGACGCAGGAAGCGTCGAAGCGCTCGCCGTCCCGGTGACACGGCCTGGGCCCCGATTTCCGGCTCCAGGCGCACCGCCGGTGCCGGGATCTCCGTCAGGGTCATGTCAGCTGTAGCGGATTCGTGGGTCGGCGTAGCCGTATGCGACGTCCGTGAGGAGGTTGGCCAAAAGCACCGTCGTCGCCAGCACCAACGTGATGCCCATGATCAGCAGGAAGTCACGATCCTGGACCCCTTCTACCATCATCAGCCCAAGCCCCGGCCAAGTGAAGACCGCCTCGGTGACGACGGCCGCGCCGACCACTTCGGGGATCGACAACCCGATGAGCGTGATGATCGGGATGAGCGCATTCCGGAACGCGTGTCGAGTGAGGACGATGGCGCCGGACAGAC
>JBKKCW010000188.1:0-4198 GCA_046712485.1 Candidatus Limnocylindrales bacterium | reverse complement strand
GATGAGGGCGCCGTTGCAGTTGGGAACACCAGTCTGGCTGACCGTCTCGCCCAGGTTGTGGTTGTTGGTTGTGGCAGCGATCGTCAGGGTCTGCTGACCAGTCCCTGGTCCTGCCGCAACGGCGGTTACGTTGACCGTCTCGGGCGACGTCCCGAAGGACAGCTGGCCCGGGGGAGGAGGCGTGCCGGTGACCGCTAAATCGCAGTCGTCCACGTTGATGATGACGCTTGTCGAGCCGGCAGCGATGCCGACCGAGACAACGCCGGTCGCCGTGGTGGTGGCCGAGATGAAGCAGCCAGCCGCGCCACCGGTGAGGTTCGCGTCAACGGGACCAAGATCGGCAGCCGCAGTCGTGGCAACCATGAGGCCGCCGATCGTGATCTGCTCGACATTGGTTGTGTCCGTCCCGGTCAACTGGATGACCAGGTCGCCGCCGCTGACGGCTGCGCTGGCGCCCAGGGAGCCCGGAGCCGTCACGGTCGGGGTACCCGTGAAGTCGACGGTTGCCGCGCTGGCAGCGTCGTCCGTCAGGGTGACCACGAGGTCGTTCGTGCCCGCGACCAGGGCGGCCGTGAGACAGGCTGCCGTGTTCTCGGTGAAGACGATGGTCACGGTGCCCGTGGTCGTTGAACCGCGCGCAACCGAGCCAGCGCTCGTGATGGATACCGCGGCCATCGCAGCCGGGGCTGCGATAAACGCGAAGAGGGATGCGAGCAGCGTGGCCGTGAGGCCGGTGCTGATCGCCTTCCGGTATTTGTTCAAATCGTGTACCTCATATGTGGGCTTGATTGATTGCGCCGGGGGCGCACCCTCGGTTTCGGATCGGCCCGCTACTCCTTCCCCTGCCCGATCCGGCTAATCCCTTCCTTTGTTGCCTTCCGGAAATCCGGAACGGCAAGACGCGCACTGCGCGCCTCGCAGTTACGGCGATGGCGTGGGCTCGGCCGACGGTGGCGGTGTTCGCCGTTTGTCCGTCGGCGTGGGCTCAGGTGTTGGCGTAGGTGAGGGAGTTGGCTCGGCGGTCGCGCTCGGTGTTGCCGAGGGCTCGGCCGATGGGCTGGGCGTCGGAGTCGGAGTCGGGGTCGGAGTCGGGCTCGGCTCCGGTGTGGCGCTCGGCGTCGCAGACGGCGCTGGCGAGACGGCTGGTGGAGGCGGCGCCGTCGGCGCCGGTGTGATCGCCGGCGCTGGAGCCACCGACTCGACCGGGGTTGGTCGAGGGGTCGCGGTCGTCGAGGGCTCGGCCGTTTGGGCAGCCGGAACCGAGGGTGTCGGCGTCGCCACTGGCGGGATCGTAGCACGGGGGCCCGTGAACACGGGGAGGTTCTGCACGACCTGCGAAGCGGCGAACACGAATGCTCCGCCCAGGAGAGCCACCGACAGGATCGTGACGATCAGGGTTCCCGTCGTGCGCATGGCACCGCGGAGAACCTGCGTCCGGAGGTCCGACAGCCAGGATCGCTGCGTGTGCCGACGTGAACGATCGTCCAGGGCCGCGAGCAGGATCCGCTCGTCGAGGTCCGGGGTGGGTCGCGGGACCGGCAACGAGCCGAGCAATCCGAGGACGCGCGTGCTGCCGCCGATCTCGGCGGAGCAGGCCGCGCATGTCTTGACGTGTGCCGCCAGTCGCGTCGCGTCAGCGGCCAGGAGGTCATCGAGCAGGAAGAGATCGATGAGCTGGCGGGCGCGTGCACAGTCCAGGGCGGGGCCGACGTGCGGGTTCGTCACATCACATACATGACACGAGCATGGCAAAAGGTTGCAGAGGCGTGTCGCGCAGGCTTGGCAGCGCACATCCCGTGGCCCTCGCCGCCCATCTTCTGTGCCTCTGAAGTAGTTGTGTTTGTGTCCCGTGACAATCTACATTTGTGCCTCTACACTGACGGACGTGGATGAAAGACGGTCCCTGGGCCTTGCTGGACGGATCGCGCACTACCGGGAACGTGTCGCCGACGCGGAGCTTGCCGTGCGCCTCCGCGCGACTGGCGCCGTTCTGATCGAGGGACCGCGCGGCTGCGGGAAGACGCAGACCGCCCTACGCCCTGCGGCGTCGGCCGTGCGCCTTGATCGCGACCGGCCGTCCCGTGAAGCGGGACTCCTCGACCCGGACCTCCTCCTCGCAGGCGCACGGCCGCGGTTGATCGACGAGTGGCAACTCGTGCCGCAGGTCTGGAACGCCGTGCGAGGCGAGGTCGACGACCATCCGGAGACCCCGGGGCTGTTCATCCTCACGGGGTCGGCGGTACCGGCCGACGACGCGACCCGGCACACCGGCGCGATGCGATTCACGCGCCTCCGCATGCGCCCGATGTCGCTCTCCGAAAGCGGCCACTCGTCGGGGGCGGTGTCGCTCGCTGGGCTGTTCGCGGGTGAGGTCCCGCGCGCGACCGATCCCGGGCTGCGGATCGGCGACCTCGCCGAGCGTGTCTGCGTCGGCGGATGGCCGGCGCTCCTCGGTCGCGACCCGGTCGATGCCTTGCTTGCGACCGTGGGCTATCTCGACGAGACGCGACGCACGGACCTCGTTCGGCTCGACGGGGTCCGACGCGACCCCGAGAACGTCGCCCGAGTGTTCCAATCCGTTGCGCGAAACGTGTCGACCGAGGCGTCGGCGCGCTCGATCGCGGCCGACGTCTCGGGGACCGATCGTCAGGTGAATCCACATACCGTTCTCGAGTATCTCGACGCGCTGTCGCGCCTGTTCGTGGTTGAGGACCAGCCTGCCTGGGCGCCTGCGCTGCGGTCGCGGGGCATCCTCCGATCAGCGCCGAAGCGACAGTTCGCGGATCCCTCGCTCGCCGCCGCAGCCCTCGGTGCTACACCCGACCGGCTCCTGGCCGATCCCGAGACCCTCGGCTTGCTCTTCGAGTCGCTGGTCATTCGCGATCTGCGCGTCTATGCCCAGCCGATCGGCGGTGCGATCCACCACTACCGTGAGAACACCGGGCTCGAGGCGGACATGATCGTCGCGCTCCGCGACGGCCGCTGGGCGGCCCTCGAAGTGAAGCTCGGCCAGCACCAGGTTGACCAGGCAGCGGCGAGCCTCCTCCGGGTCGCAGAGCACATCGACCAAGCCCAACATGGGGGTCCAGCGTTCCTCGCGGTCGTGACCGGGTGGGGCTTTGCGTACCGCCGGGAGGACGGCGTGTTCGTGCTTCCGATCGGAACGCTCGCCGCCTGAGCCGGGCCAGCGTGGAAGCGGTTACGCGGTGCGACCCCTCGATGTCCTCTAGCCGGGCGCCCGATGCTTCGGTTCGCCAATACCCATGAGAATCCGAATGCGGCTCGGATCCATCAGACCCGTTCCACCTGCCCGGCGAAGCTCCCAGGCCATGTCGTCGAGCAGGGCTTCGAGCTCGGGGCGCGCCTTCGGGTCCGCGAGCGCCTGCCGCGGCGTCAGGCCGCCGAGGGCTGGAATCGAGTCGTCCACCCAGGATCTCTCAAAGCCGCGCATCACCTGCTCCATCGCGCCGGCGAGTTCGGGCTGCGACGCAGCGTCGATCCCCTCGTCGGGCGCCGCGGCCGCGCGTTGATCGTCGAGCACCTCCTCGACGCCGCGCTCCTCTCGGCGAACGAGCCGGACGCCCGGCGCGGCACGCTTGAGCGTCCGCTCGAGCCGGGCGGCGCGCTTTGCCGAGTTGGCCTCGATGATCGCCGTATCACCGTCGATCGCGATCGAGCCGCGCGTCCAATCCTGACCGCGGCGCTCGAACGTTTCGACGAACCGGCCGTCTCCATCGTCGCGCAGCGTTCGTGCGAGGGCGCGCGCCACGGCGGCCGGATCGGCGACTCGGTATACCACGGTGACGAACAGCAGCGGTTCGCCTTCCAAATTCTGCAGGATGGGCATCGGATTGGGATTCGCGATCCAGCGCAACAGGCCGAGTCCGTCGCCCGACTTGATCAGGCCGAGGACGTAGGCTCGGTGGAGCCGAGGAACGAGCACGCCGTCGGAGGACGTGACGCCTCCCGCGCCGTCGGGCAAGAGGCGCAGGCACAGGAGGTCGAGCGTCTCCACCTGGCGTGACAGCGAGCGATCGTTCAGCTCGACAACGGGGTTGTCGGTCACCAGGTCCCGCAGCGTCAGCCCACGGCCGGGCCGCACCGACTGGACCTCGTACAACGATCGCCGCGTTGTCAGCCAGCGTACGGCGGGACGGCGCACTCATTCGGGACGGCACCGTCATTGTGGCCGAGCCGT
>JBKKCW010000187.1:0-2943 GCA_046712485.1 Candidatus Limnocylindrales bacterium | reverse complement strand
TCATCTCGGACGCGGATGGCATGGTGATTGGTTTCGGCTTCCCCTAGTCGTCACGTCTCAGGTGACATTCCCGGACGCTCAGCGATGACGTGGTCACCTCTCTCACGCCACTCGCCTATGGCACACGCCAAATGACCGCAACGGCCTCAATCGTGGGTCGGACGCGCATACTCGTAGCATCGGAGGGAGGCACGGGAACCAACGGGTTGCCACCAGCGCGTCGTCCGCATACGGTCGCCAACCGTCGCGCTGGGCCAATGGCGAGTCCGACCCACCGTTGCCGGCCACGCATGTGGCCGTGGAGGTTCCCAATGCCGTTGATGGCAGTCGCGCTACCGATCCTGCCCGGAAAGACCCCCGAATGGCGGAAATTCATCGAGGAGCTGAACGGCCCGCGTCACCAGGAGTTCGCGGACTCCCGGCGACGGGCCGGCGTCCGCGAGCGAACATTCCTGCAGCAAACACCCATGGGCGACCTCGTCATCGTGACGCTCGAAGGAGACGATCCCGGGAGTGCGTTCGGGCAGCTTATGACCGGCACCGACGCATTCAGCAAGTGGTTCGGCGAGCAGGCGATGGCGGCCCATGGCGACCTGCCGATACCGACGACCGGTTTGCCGTCAGAACTCGTCGTGGACTCAAACTAGGTCGCGCAAGTCTCGAACCCGGACAGATTCCCACACAAGTGGGCCGCTCGCTTACGAGGGCGGCTCCTTTCGGTGGACGCGCGGCTCATCGGGTGTCATTGGCTGAGACTGACTGACGATCGAGTTGCTACCACGAACTAGGTGGATCAGCCCCACTAGCGGACCAGCTGTGGCCACAACTGCTCATCCGTGCTGTCGACAGAAGGCGCTGACGAAAGCGAGCCTGGAAGCCACGTCGTTCGCCCGCAGGGGACCGAAGACGCCGTCGTCGTCAGGCCACAGCCAGCGCTCGCTAGGAACCCCAGCGCGCGAACGCCGACGAGTCTCTTGGCGTTCTGCGGGTTGGTCTTGCTCGTCTGGGCGGTCGGCGCGCGCAGTGTGATCAGGCCACGACACGAGCGCTAGCAGGTGCGCTGGGCACTGCTGCCATCACTAGTGACACGACGATAAGCCAGCCGAAGAACGTGAGGGCCATCAGGCCCGCAGGGAAGATCGGGATGAGCGCGACCGTTAGGACCACGGCGTAGGCGGCGGTGATCCACCCGAACGGCCTTGGCAGCGCCCGGTCCTGGATCGAGGCCCATGCGCTTGCCCAGGTTACGACGATCGCCGGTGCGAGGAAGAGGCGGAAGAACTCCCATTCCAAGGTACCAACGACGAGAGCCACGTCCGCGTTCCCGCCGTAGAGCGCAACCGCGAGCGCGAGGGAGAGCCCCGCTAGGAGGGGCCCGAGGCCCACATGTAAGCAACCGCCAATAAGCGCGAGTTGTGCCGAAGCCGAGACACAGTCGCCGCCCGCGAGACGGCGCGCTAGGGCCACATACCCCACGGCGAGTGCGACCGACGCGGCTGATAAGACGGCAGCGGCCAATTCGTACGACTGCGCGTAAGGGGTCAGGATCGATAGCACTGATCCCGCCTGCTGTGTCGGATTGAAGCCCTTGCCGCCGACATCGGTTGCGCCCGCTCCAATGGCAAAGAGGACGCCGCCGGCCGCGCCGCACAATGCTCCGAGCACCTCAAGCCAGCGGCCCAGTCCCTCGCGTACCCTCGGCCTGGACATTCGGTCCCCTCATGCCGCTCCTGCGCTGTGGATCGGCGCCCGCCTCTGCGCCGAATGATATGTCTGACAGGACCGCCGCTCGCTGTGTGCTGCTGGCTGCGACGCACGCTCTTCGAACGACCGACACTATGACCTGATCGTGGGGAGCAACCCGTCAAGGTGATGGAGCGCAGCGCGTCACCCCTCAGTCGCTAAAGCGTCGGCCTCCGGAGCCGGACGGCCTGGGCGTAGTGCTACCTGAGCGCCCTCCCGAGCGAACCAGCGGGGTTTTACGCTCAATTGAATCCTACCGCCGCGCCGGCTTCCCAGGTCACGTCGCGAAGCTTGCCCTACACCGGTCCAATACTTGACCAATTGACGCGGTGCGAGACGAGTCATATATTAGAGATATGACTCGTATCGTCAATACCAAGGCACCGGCGCGCTACTACCGAAGCGAGCTGCGGGCGCAGCAAGCCGAGGACACGCGAGCGCGGATCCTCGATGCGGCGCTCCGCGTCATGGCGGACGGCTTTGCCAGTGTCTCGATCCCGAACGTGGCGCGCGAAGCCGGCGTCTCGGTTCCGACGGTGTACCGACACTTCAAGACGAAGCAGGACCTGCTGGACGCGCTGTATCCCTACCTCATTCGCCGCTCAGGCCTCACGACGCCGCCCCCGCCAAAGACCGTGGCCGCTGCCCGGCCCTCGGCTGTCGCGCCCGACGCTGCCCCGCCGACCTCGTCGAGGGCGACGTCATGACTGAGATCGCCGACGGAGTGCTGCCTGCCTCGGTGATCGATGCTGCGCGCATCGAGCTGCGCAAGCTCCTCGAGACACCGGAGGTCGCTGTCGCTGGTCGCCAGCGGGCGCGTCTCACGAAGCGTCTCGAGCAACTTCAAAAGCAGCATGCCTGGGGCGACTTGACCGACGCGGAGTACCTGGCGCAGCGGGATGCGACGCGTGCCAACCTTGCGGAGCTTCCCGACGGCGATCGGATCAGGACGTTCGACGCCTACCGCGCGCGAGTCCTCGCATTGCCCGACGCGATTGAAGCTGCGTCGCCACACATGGCAGGCTGCAGGGCAGCGGGCACGCACCGGTTCGTCCGCAGGGACCCCCGGCCACTTGACTTGACCTGCCGGCGAGAATACACGCACGTGATGATGTTGGACGAGGAGTCGAGGTGAAGGAGCGTCCCATGGATGGCGATCCGTCGGCCGACCGGGCCGACTGGCACGCGACGAGGGCACGG
>JBKKCW010000186.1:0-2992 GCA_046712485.1 Candidatus Limnocylindrales bacterium | reverse complement strand
CGGAGGCCAGGTTGCGTGGCCCGCATGTCCGTGCCGTCAGGCTGGATTCGCGAACCGAGCGCGACCTCGTGATCAACCAGGGCGTTCAGAAGTCGTGGCAGCTGATCGGGCGGAGTCGCCATGTCCGCGTCAGCGAAGACCATGGCGTCGGCATCGGCCGCAAGCATCCCGGCTCGGACCGCTGCGCCCTTGCCGCCATGCGGGACGGTCACCACCTTGAGGGTCGGGCTGTTGGGCGACGGGCCGGCCGACGCCTCCGGCCTCCCGGCGACGAGCGCGGCCGTTCCATCGGTGCTGCCGTCGTCGACCACCAGCACGTCGATCCTTGCCGGCAGCTCGTCGTCGGCCGACGACCGCAGGTAATCGAACAGCTCCTCCAGGGCAGGTCCGATCCGTCCGGCCTCGTTGTACGCAGGCAGGACGATGGCCAGGCTTTCGACGGGCGGCATCTGCGAAAGTCTAGGGGTTGGCGCCAGCAGCCCGTGAGTACGGAGGGTCGCTCGCTGGTGGCCCATTGGTCAGGCAGCGGGCGACATGCCGGGGGGGCATCATCGCCGGAACACGCAGGGAGTGAACGAAGAGTGAAGCTGCTGCGCCGCCCGCCCGTCCGCCTGTTCTTGACGGCGGCAAGCCTTCTGTTCGTGGAGCTGCTGCTGATCCGTTGGATCCCGGCCAACGTCATCTACGTCGGATATTTCCGCAACTTCCTGCTCATGGCGAGCTTCCTCGGGATCGGGGTGGGGATCCTGTGGGGCCGAGATCTTCGGCGTGTGCCAATCTCGCCGTTCGGTCCAACGCTGCTGCTCCTTGTCCTGCTGGTCACGCAGTTCGACGTCAGCATCGAAATGATCTCGCCGAACGAGGTCTTCTTCGGGCTCAGCGACTACCAGTCAGCGGACATCAATTTCCTGGTGCTGCCGGCGCTCGTCGTGCTCGCCACTATGATCATGGCCGCATTGGCCGTCCCACTCGGCACGCTCCTGACGTCGATGCCGCCCCTCAAGGCGTACGCCACGGACATCGCAGGCTCCATGACCGGCATCGCGATGTTCATCGGGCTCTCGGCGGCCCAGACACCACCAATCGTCTGGTTTGCCGTCGTTGCGTTGCTCGTGTCCGCAACGGGCATCGCTCAGGGCCTCACCCGAGCCTCGGGCGTGACGGCGGCGTCGCTGGTCGGGGTCCTGCTCATGGTCGCGACAAGCGCTGCGCCCAACCAGACATGGTCGCCGTACTACCGTATCGACGAGTATTCCGCTGGCGGCATCAGCGCGATCAACGTGAACGGGGCCCCACACCAGGCGATGTGGCCGCTCGGTCGTCTCGACGATCCGTTCTATGAGCAGGTCTACCGCTGGTTCCCGGATCGAACGTTCGACCGTGTGTTGATCGTGGGCGCGGGCACCGGAACCGATGTCGCGGTCGCCCTCGCCCACGGTGCCGGTCACGTTGACGCAGTCGAGATCGATCCCGCCATCCAGGCCATCGGGGTGGAACAACACCCGAACCGGCCGTACGACGATCCTCGCGTCACTCGGATCGTCGACGACGGACGGGCCTTTCTGCGCCGGAGCACCGAGCGCTACGACCTTGTCGTCTTTGCGTTGCCCGACTCTCTGACCCTTGTCAGCACGTCGGCCAACCTCCGGCTGGAGTCCTTCCTCTTCACCGAGGAGGCATTCCGAGAGGTGGATGAGCACCTCACCGGCGACGGCATGTTCGTTCTGTACAACTTCTATCGACAGGAGTGGCTCCCAACGAAGATCGCGGGCATGCTGGCCGATTCGTTCGGAGGGACGCCGATCATGCGTCGCTACCCGAACAACGCCGCCGCGACGCTAGCGGCCGGACCAGCAATCGACGCGCTGCAAGGCGAGCCGCCGCCTGGCGACAAGATCGACGCGATCGATCTAGCGAGCGCTCCCGGAGGCGCCCGAGACAACTGGCCCTTCCTCTACTTGCGCGAACCCTTTATCGCCCCGTACTACCTGGGGGCCTTGGCGGTCATCATTGGTCTCGCCGTCCTCTTGGTATGGCGCGCCGCCCAGCGCGGCGGTATCTCGCTCCGCCGGTTCAGCCCACACTTCTTCGTGCTCGGCATCGCGTTCCTTCTGCTCGAGACGCGGAGCCTGGTGACGTTCAGCCTGTTGTTCGGCACGACCTGGATCGTCAACGCGCTCGTCTTCTTTGCGATCCTGGCAGGTGTCCTGGCATCGATCGCGGTCAACGCTCGATTCCGATTCCGGAGCCCATGGCCGCTGTACGTCGGCCTCTTCGGGTCGATCGCCATCACGTTTCTGCTGCCGCCCGCGACGCTCATCCTGGAACCGCCGATCGCGAGATACGTGATCGCGGCCGTGCTGGCCTTTGCGCCGGTCTTCTTCGCGAACCTCATTTTCAGCTATTCCTTCCGCGATACCCGGACCGCGGACATGGCGTTTGCCTCCAACCTGCTCGGCGCCGTCGTAGGCGGAGCACTCGAATATCTGGCACTGATCACGGGGTACGGTCTGCTGCTGGTCGTCGTGGCCGCCCTGTACGCCCTCGCTTGGCTGCTTGCCACGCGCTTCCGCTTCCTCGCTGACGGCGGCCTCGAGGACGCAATGTGGGCGGAAATCCCCGCGGCGATCCCCGCGACCATCGCGGAGACCTGAGGATCGGTGGCCGGTTGCATCGCGAAGGTTACGGGATCCACCAACCGGCGAACGTCAAGGTAGACATGAGGGCGAGGAGCGCGACCGATACGACGGGCCATGCGTATCGCCACACAGGGTGTTGGCGGGAGGCGAGGATCCACGAGTACGGGAAGGCCAGGAGCACCACGCGCCCGATTGCCTCGAGACTGCCTGACACCATCAGCATGACGAGCGAGATGATGGGAATCGCGAGGTACTGCAAGGGAATTCGATCGGCTCGCGCGAACACGAAGAGACCGACGGCGACGACCAGGCAGATCATCAATCCGGCGAAGTAATAGGCGAGCGGGCCGGAG
>JBKKCW010000185.1:0-6567 GCA_046712485.1 Candidatus Limnocylindrales bacterium | reverse complement strand
TGATCCGATGATGCCCGCCGCGATCGATCAGGTACGCCGCCAAGGTGCGGATGGCATCCGGTCCCAGGCCCAGGCCCTGCGCCGACGTGGCGAGGAACAAATCGATGGACGCGTGGCGGAACTCTGGGTCGACCTCCTCGGCAGCCTGGACATACCCGACGACCTGCCCGGCGCGCTCGATGACGAACCCCTCCTCATCGTCACGCTCGGCGATCAAGTCGACGAGCACCCGCGCGCGATCGAACGGAGGCCACCATCGGGCGACCTCGGGCTCGGCCAGGATCGACACCAGGATGTCTGCGTCCGCTTCCAACGGCGGGCGGAGCCTGACGTACCGGCCCTGCAGTCGAGGCGATCTGGCGGCCACGGCTACCGCAGGATCTCGACGACGTCGCCGTCTGCGACCGGATGGTCGCGCCCGACGCGCTGGCCGTCGAACCGTGCCGAAGGCCCCCACACCCGGGCGCCCACGAACGTCGCTGCCAGATCGTGGTGCACCCAATCGGCGACGTACGCGACCGTGGAGCCTGGCTGGAGGGCGAGTGGTTCGGGGTCGACCGATCCGTTGTTCCGCAGCCTGACCCGGATCAGCCCGGTCAGTCGCCACGCTGCGGCCCGGAAGGCGTCCAGGCTGGACTCGTCGAGGATGGACACGGCCACGACCTCCAGGTCGGGAAAGGCCGCGCCGAGCCGTTCGGCAGCTCCCTCGTCGGCCTCGTCCGCGCGCGTGACCGCGAGGAAGGCCGGCTTGTCGATCCCGGCGGCCGCGATCTCGGCCCGGACAACGGCAAGGTCGGCGGGATCGCCGCTCGCCCGACAGCAGTACACGATCGCGTCGACCGAGCGCAGGACCCCGAGCAGGGCGCGGCCGCCGCCGCGATCCTCGGATGCGCCCTCGATGAGCCCCGGGATCTCGACAAGCTGGACCAACACGCCCCCGATCCGCGTCAGCGCGGGGATCGGGCGGAGCGTGGTGAACGGGTAATCACCCGTCTTGATCTGAATCTCCGACAGCGCTTGGAGCACCGATGACTTTCCGACATTGGGCGGGCCAACCAGCGCGATCTGCGCCGCCCCCTCCCGCCGAACCGCGATCGAATCACGATGCACGGCGTTCGAGCGAACGCGCGTGTCCTCGATCTCGGAGGTGAGCCACTTCCTGAGGTCCGCGTACGGACCGTTCTTGTAGTCGGGCAACTCTTCGAGCAGGGCCCTGACTTCGCGGATTCGATCTCGACCTTCTTTTCCAGTGAGCCGTCGCTTCGCCACCTGGGCGAAGGTCCGATGCGGCATCGGCATCGCGATCTCCCTTGATCACGCGGGACGACGCAACGCACGCGGGCATGCTGCTCATGGCGGCGCGCGTCCGTCCCGCCCCTTCCGTTGACGCTTGTGGCGGAAGGGGCCGATCAGCCGGTCTGGCTGGAGATCGTGGCGGCCCAAGCGTCGAGTCGGCGCCGGGCGGGTGGTCGATTCATGGCCGCGTCAGGGTACACCGGCGGCCTCATCCCAAGTCATCGATGACCCACGCATCGACGGCGGCCGACTTGCCCTTGACGCGGATCGGTCCAAGCGCCCGTCCCGTGGCATCACCATTGAGCGTCGCCCACGTCGTCCCCGACACGATCACCTGTCCGGGCTCACCGGCGGCCATGAGCCGCGCCGCGGTGTTTGTCGTATCGCCGATCACCGCGAAGCTGTGGCGGCCCACGGCACCGACATTGCCGACGACTGCGCGACCCGTGTTGATCCCCACGCGGAACATCGGCCAACCCGGCTGGGCCGCCGCAAGCGGCCGGCTGGCCTCGAGGATCGCTCGCCCGGCGCGTGCGGCACGCCGGCCGTGGTCGGGTTGGTCGCCGCTTGCGTTGAACACCGCCATCACGCCGTCGCCGGCGAAATGCTCGATCACACCCCCCGCGTCGGTGATCACCGGCACGACCCGGGCCCAGTACTTGTTGAGCATGGCGATGACCTCGGTCGGGGCCCGCGCCTCGCTGAACGTCGTGAAGCCGGCCAGGTCGGCAAAGAGCACGCTGACCTCCCGTTCCTCGCCGCCCAGGCGAGCGACCGCGGGTTCCCGCTGGCGGATGCCGCGTGCCACAACGGACGGCAGGTACGGCCGGAACGCGGCGTCGAGCCGCCGCAGCTCGCGCGCGGCCTGCGCCAGGAGCGCGACTTCGTCGCTCGACGCACCCTCGCGCCGGAGATCGGCCAGGACCTGTTCCGTCGAGAGACCGTTTTCGTCGGCAGCGGCCACCGCCGCGATCGCCTTGGCATGCCAGCGATCCACCCGGGCAAGCGTGCTTCCGAGGTAGAGCCCGCCGAAGGCCGAGCTGAGCGAGCCGCTGCGCTCGTACTCCCTGCGGGCGCCGAGCGCGATGGCCGCGAACGCGAACAGCATCAACAGGTGCCATTCCCACCAGCTGAGGTGCCAGTTCCGGCTCAACGCAACGGCGACCATCGCTTCGGCCAGAAGCACGTTCGCGACCGCCACCGTCAAGGGCACGATCCCGCCACGCCGGCGGTAGAGGCCCACGTACCGCCAGGCGGAGTACCCATAGACCGCGACCGCCTCGATGGCCAGGATCGTGAGAGCGCCGACCCCTTCCCGGGCAGGAGGTGGGCCGTCGAGGGGTGGCAGGCCGGCAAGCGACACGACCGCCCATCCGACCATGAACGCAAGCAGGCCACCGAGCAGCCACGTTCGCCGGCGGAGCAGTGCGGCAGCCCGAGGGCCGGCGAACGGTCCGACGGACAACGCCGAAAAGACGGATGCGATGACCAGGCCGATCGGTGTGGCGACGACGAACCCGAAGTTGGGATGGGGGAGGAGCACGCCCGGGGTGGCCAGGGCATGCAGCCCGAGGAACCCGGCGCTCGCGAGAAAGGCAAGCGAAACGAGCACCAGCCGAGCATCGCGGTACCGGCCAGCCGCGAGGTTGGTGACGTACGCAAGCGCGACGTTGACAGCGGCCGTCACGAGGACGAGCCAGAAATGGCTGGGGTGATGTTCCCACTCGACATCGAGCTCGGGCCGCGCCAGGAGGAGCAGCAGGCCGAGAACGGGCAGCACGAGGAGCGCGGCCCAGCGGAGCGAAGGAGCAGCGGGTGGGTCCTGGGTGGGCGTCTCGATCGTCATCGTGCGATCGGCCGGTGGCGTCGGGCCTAGATTTTGCGAATGGCGTCGCCGGCGCGCACCGTGCCGGGCTGGACGACACGGGCATTGAGCCCGCGCATCCGGTATGCCCGGCCAGCCGGGGAATTGATCCAGCGCAGCGCGTCGCTGCCGAACCGCGAGCTGAACTTGGCACAGCCCGTGTGTGGCGTTTCGCTGATCTCGATCACCGACGTCCCGACGGCGAGTCGACTGCCGGCGGGCAGGTTCGCCTCGCTGAGGTCAAGATCCACGTAGAGCTGGTCGCCTGCGAGCGGCCACCGGCCGGTGTCGGGCTCGATGACAGCGAGGACGCGGGTGCTGATCACGGTGAGCTGGGCATCGAGGTAGACAGGCGTCGTGGCCGGATCGCGTCCGGCCCATCGGGCACCCACCAGGCCGCGGGCGAGATCGAGCTGCGCCTCGTCGACGATCTCACGCTCGTTGACCACTGGCCGACGCACGATGAGCTCGATCCGGCCGTGATCCGCCGGCGCCGCCTGCACGTCCGGCAAGCGTGCCTCGAACGACGACTCCTGACGTTCCAGCTGCTCCTGCATCGCCAAAGTGTCGCAGATGCGGACGGCCGAAGGCGAATCAGCGGGGCCCGTCGGATCGGGCTGGTACCATCGAGGGGTCGCGCAGACCGGCATCGTCGGTCAGCCTGATCCTCGGTCCGGTCCCGTGGCCGGGTGCGCATCGGGAGCTATCCCGCCCCCAACCTGGAGTCCCCGCGTGGCCCTCGCTCCCTGGATCGCCCCGGCCCTCATTGCCGTGTACGTCCACAACGTCGGGATTCGGCTGCGACGCCAGTTCCGTGGGCACACTCGCCATCCAGGGGATGCGGGCTCGATCGTGCGTGCCTGTATCGAGTCGTGCTGGAACGGCCGCACGTTCACGGCGAGCCCTGGCCATTTCGACATGTTCTGGACCCGCGACCTGTCGTTCTCGGCGCCGTCCCTTGTCAGGCTGGGCCAGCGCGATCGCGTGCAGGCGTCCCTTGCGTACGCCCTGGATGTCTGGACGCGTCGACGCAGTCACATCACGACGACGATCCATTACTTCGACCGCCCGGGCGACGTCTTCGAGTACGGCGTTGACTCGCTGCCGTTGTTCGTGGCCGCGCTTCGCGCCGCGGGATGCGAGGACCTCGTGGCGCAGCACCGGACGTGGCTGCAGGGCGAGGTTGACCATTTCTACCGTCTCGTGGTCGATCCCGCGACCGGTCTCGTCCGATCGGACCGCAAGTTCAGCGCCCATCGCGACACCGTCGTCAACCGTTCGAACGCCTATGGCAACACGATGGTCGCGCTGCTCGCCAAGACGATCGAGCAGACTGGCTGGCTGGAATCGCCATTCGTCGGACATTTCGATGGTGACTACGGACGTCTGCTGCTCGAGCACTTCTGGGTGGGTGACCATTTCCGCGATGCCCTCGGCGACGAAACGGTCTCCGGAGAAGCCAACATCTGGCCGTTCTACACGGGCGTCATCGCCGACCCCCAGATCATCGCGCCGTCGCTTGCCCATCTCGCGAGCAATGGGTTCTGCGATCCCTATCCGCTCCGGTACGAGACCAGCCGACGCCCAGAGCGCGAAGTCTGGCTGACCCGGCATATCCTCCCGGACTACCAGGGCAGCACGGTCTGGACGAGCCTTGGCGCGATGTATCTCCAGATCCTGCGGACAATCGACACGGTCCTCGCGGCGACTGAGACCGTCCGATACGTCGCCTGGATCGAGCGCGACGGGACGTTCTGGGAGGTCATGAACCACAAGGGCCAGAACTGGGTCAGTCCTCGCTGGATCATGATCGGCGAGGAGTCGATGCTCTGGTCGGCCATCTTCCTTGACCATCTCGAGAACAGCGAACGATCTCCAGCCTATCTATCGGAGCCCGTCGTCGCATCGATGGAGACAGAGCTCGTCGCCTGACCGAGACGGCGTCAGCCCGGTGAAAGGGCCACCGGTCCGTGGGCCGTGCTGAGCCTGATCGCCTGCTATGTGCCTCATGTCCGCACGCACAGACAACGACGGAGCGCCCGACCTCCATCGAGCGGGAGTGGCCCAGAATCCACGCTCAGGCAGGGTCGAATCGCCGGCCAGCGACGCCCGAATCGGCCTATCCGCCGCGTATCGGTCCTCCGCTGCCGATACGAGCCTGTCGGCGGTCTAGGGTCAGAACGCTCGCTTGAGCAGCAGCAAACCCACGAACACCACGACCGCAAGGGCGAGCAGGCCGGCCGGCGGCAAGGTCGCGAGGGTCTCCATCGAATCGTTGATGAACTGACCCGCCTGCGCCCCGACATCGACCGTACGACCGGCTCCAGTCGACCCACCGGCCACACCGCCCGCGACGCCGCTCACCCCACTGCCGTACTCGACCATATGCGGATCATCCCACGCGACCGCAAGCCCCGACGCCAGGCTGCTCGAGGGCGCTAGGCTCAACAGATGGTGTCATCCACGGAGCTCGGAGGCGGTCGCCGCCTGCGCCGCCTCGCCACGACGGAACTGACCGATGTGGAGCTGCGGTCCATCCGGGCGATCCTCGACGACGCGTTCGGGACCGACGAGGAGGACCGCTTCACCGAAGCCGACTGGGACCACGCCGTCGGAGGCGTCCATTTCGTGCTCGATCTCGATGGGGAGGTCGTCGCGCACGCGTCGGTGGTCGAGCGACAACTGGAAATCGATGGTCGGACCATTCGCACCGGCTACGTGGAAGCGGTCGCGGTAACGGCCCACCGGCAACGTGAAGGGCTCGGCTCCATCGTCATGGCGGACGTCTCGGCATGGATCGCGGAACGGTTCGACCTGGGCGCGCTCGGCACGGGCCGCCATCGGTTCTACGAACGCCTGGGCTGGCAGACATGGCGAGGGCCGTCATCGGTCCGGTCTCCGGATGGGGAGCAGCGGACCACGGACGATGACGGCTTCATCCTCGTGCTTCGAACGCGCACGTCCCCGCCGTTCGATCTCGACGCTCCGATACGCTGCGAATGGCGGCCCGGCGACGTCTGGTAGGATCGTTGCGTACGCAACATAAGGACAGAACCAGATGTCCGACGAGGAATCGTTCACGAACGCGCTCATCGCCGATATGCGAGCCCACGACGGGTCTGTGACGACGGGACCGTTGGCCGGCGATCCACTGCTGATCATGACGTCGACCGGCGCCAGGAGCGGCTCGCCACGTCGGGCGATCCTGACATATTCGCGTGATGGTGACGAGTACGTCGTCGCTGGTACCGCCGGCGGCTCGCCGGTAGACCCGGCCTGGCTGTCGAACATCGGGGCCAACCCGGAGGTCGAGGTCGAGGTCGGCAACCGGACCTATGCGGCCACGGCCCGGATCGTCGATGAGGCAGATCGCGAACGGCTCTGGGATCGCCATGTCGAGAGGAACC
>JBKKCW010000184.1:0-4513 GCA_046712485.1 Candidatus Limnocylindrales bacterium | reverse complement strand
GCGCCCCGCTCCCGATCTTGATCGAGAACGGGTTCGTCCTTCCGTATCGCCAGATCGAGTTCATGATCTTCGTTGATACGGCCGAGGTTTTCGTCACCGACCCATTGGCGTCCGTGACCGCTCCCGGCAGTCTGGTGATCAACGTCGGTCTTGCGCAGGATCCGCGATAGGCGATCACCGGATACGTTGTCGATGGCTGGAGCCCAACGAGCTTCAGGGTCAGCGCTCCGTTTCCGGTCCAGTACGCCGTGAGCGTCGCGGTGCCGTTGCCGCCGTTGCCGCCAAGTTGCGCCTTCCATGCCCTCCGGACGGAGACGGCCGAGGCCGACGATGCGGCGAGCGTCGCCACGACCGTCGCGACGGTGAGGATCTGCAGCGCGCGGGGAGCGCGCCGAATGGGGCGGCTGGTGGCGGGATGCATTCGGGAACCGTACCCGACCGAGCGTGGCGAGCCAATCGGGCGAATCACGTACCGCCGCTCTGACACTGCCCTTGCTGCAGAAAGCGTTGCCGGGATGCATCACCCGCCGACTCGCGGCTCGCATGGCTTCGCG
Source organism: Candidatus Limnocylindrales bacterium (assembly GCA_046712485.1). GTDB lineage: Bacteria > Chloroflexota > Limnocylindria > Limnocylindrales > CSP1-4 > SPCO01. The sequence continues at coordinate 3,959 of JBKKCW010000184.1, read as the reverse complement.
GTCCCCGAGCCGCTCGGTTATCGAGTAACCTGACGGCGTCCTTTCATGGCCGGTCCGGTGAGGCCGGTGTACCGGTCCCGTGAGGCCGGGAAGGAGGCTGATCGACCGTGCCACGGCCTATCGGCGGATGGTTCCGCCGCGCCCGCCCCCACGGTGCGGCCCTTCCCACCGATCGTGCACCGGGTATCGCCTTGCCCTCGTGATCGTCCCGCCCGCACCGCGGCCGTCGGCGGTCGTCGATCCGAGGATCGGCGACCTCGGCCCAGCGCTCCTGGCGCTCGAGGATGGCAGCGTGTTTCCCGGCGTGGCGTTCGGCGCGCCCGTCTCGGCGGGCGGCGACCTCGTCGTCAACACGAGTCAGACGGGGTACCAGGAGGTCTGCACCGACCCCTCGTACGCCGGCCAGATCGTGGTCATGACGTACCCGCTCATCGGCAACTACGGTCGGCTCCTCGACGACGACCAATCGCTCCGCCCCTGGCTGCGTGCGCTCGTCGTCGCGAACGCGACGGCGGCCGTCCTCGACGGCGCACGGCAGTTGGCGGCGCTCCTGCGCGACAACCAGATCCCGGCGATCGCGGGAATCGATACCCGTGCGCTCGCCCGGCATCTGCGAACACATGGCAGTTTGCGCGGCGTCGTCACAGCGCCCGGCGACACCCTGGTCGAGTCCGCCCGGGCGTCGGCCCGCGCGGTTCCGCGCTGGGAGGACCAGGATTTCGTCGGACAGGTCTCGCCGCCGGCGGTGACCGACTACCCGGCTTCGAACGGCGCGGCCGGCGGCCCGCGGATCGGGATCGTGGACCTCGGGCTCAAGGCGAACATCGTGCGGGCAATGCGCCACCGCGGCGCCAGCGTGCGCGTCTTCCCGCACGACGCCGATCCCTCCGAGGTGCTCGCCTCGGACATCGACGGAGTCGTGCTCTCACCCGGACCCGGCGACCCCGCTCGACTCGGCCGGCAGGTGGCGCTGGCCGCGGCGATCATCCACGACGGCCGCCCGCTCCTGGGGATCTGTCTTGGTCACCAGATCGTGGCGCGGGCGGCGGGCGCAGACACCCGGCGCCTTCGGTTTGGGCATCACGGGGCGAACCACCCGGTCCAGGACCTCGAGCTCGGTCTCGTCCAGGTCACAGCCCAGAATCACGAGGTCCAGGTGGTCGGCGAGTCGCTGCCGACGTCGTCCGGCTTTCACGTCAGTCAGATCAACCTCAACGACCGTTCGGTCGAGGGGCTCCGGCACCGGGACAAGTCGATCGAGACCGTGCAGTACCACCCGGAAGGGGCGCCCGGACCGCTCGATGCCCTTGCCGTGTTCGATCGGTTCGTGGCGGCGGCCACCGGGCGCGGATGACGACGCCCGCGCCACCGCCATCATCTGTCCTGATTCTCGGTTCCGGGCCCGTCGTCATCGGCCAGGCGGCCGAGTTCGACTACGCCGGCACGCAGGCCTGCCGCGCGCTGCGCGCGGAGGGGATCCGGACGATCCTCGTCAACTCCAACCCGGCGACGATCATGACCGACCCGTCGGTCGCCGACGCCATCTACCTCGAGCCACTCACGGTGGCCGCGGTGGAGGCTGTCATCGCCCGGGAGCGACCCGACGGGTTGCTCGCCGGACTGGGTGGCCAGACCGGCCTCAACCTGGCGATCGCGATGTCCGACGCGGGCGTGTTCGAGCGCCATGCGATCCGTCTCCTGGGAACGCCGCTCGAGGCGATCCGGATGGCCGAGGACCGTGAAGCGTTTCGCGACCTGCTCGATCGGCTCGGGCAGCCGTACGCGCCGTCGTCGATCGTCAGAGGCTCAACACCCGCCGATCGCGAACGATCCACGCGCGAGGCGCTCGAGATCATCGGCCTGCCAGCAATCGTCCGCCCGGCGTACACACTCGGCGGAACCGGTGGCGGCGTCGTCGAGACCGAGGTCGCCTACGCCGAGCGCGTCCGCGCGGGGCTGCGCGCGAGCCCCATCGGGCAGGTCATGGTCGAGCGATGCCTGGTCGGTTGGCAGGAGATCGAATACGAAGTGATGCGCGACGCCGACGATACGTGCATCGCCGTGTGCTCGATGGAGAACGTCGACCCGCTCGGCGTCCACACGGGGGACTCGATCGTCGTCGCGCCGGTCCAGACCCTGACCGACGCGGTGCACCAGCGCTTACGCAGCGCTTCATTGACGATCATCCGGGCGCTGGGCGTGGAGGGCGGCTGCAACGTGAAGTTCGCGCTGTCACCGGACTCGACCGAATACGCCGTGATCGAGGTCAACCCGCGCGTCTCGCGGTCGTCAGCCCTGGCCTCGAAGGCGACCGGTTATCCGATCGCGCGAGTCGCGGCGCAGATCGCCGTGGGGCGGCGGTTGGCCGAGATCCCGAACGTCGTGACGGGCACTACGGTCGCCGCCTTCGAACCCGCCCTTGACTACGTCGTCGTCAAGCTGCCGCGGTTCCCGTTCGACAAGTTCCCGGGCGCTGACAGGACCCTCGGCAGCCAGATGAAAGCCACGGGCGAGGTGATGGCGATCGACCGGACCTTCGGGTCGGCGCTGAACAAGGCGCTCCGCGGCCTCGAGCAGGCGGGGGTCGGCCCCCTGGCGGAGGATCCCGGCTGGATCCCGACATTCGACTACCTTGCCGCGGTCTACGGTGGGGACCCGGACGCGGATGAGCCGATCCGCTGGGTCGACGAGCGGGGTCAGGCGTGTGAGTCGACGCGCTTCGCCCAGCGAAGCGGCGCACCGATCGTGCTGCGCCGGTTTCTCGAGCCGTCGGACAGCCGCCTGTGGCGGATCCTCGGGCTCATGCGGCGTGGCGTGCCGGAGGCGGTGATCAGTGGGGTGACCGGGATCGCGTCATGGTTTCTGGCGGAGATGGGACGCAACGTCGCCCTGGAGGCGGAGACCCGGGCGATGGGCCTCCGGCTGACCGACCCTGCCGATCCGCCGGCAGCCGAGCTCCTCGCGACAGTCAAACGCGCGGGCTTCGGCGATCGGGAGCTGGCCGGGCTGGCGGGTACGACGGCTGCCGAGATCCGGGCAACTCGTCTGGTGCTCGGCATCCGCCCGGGCTACGCCATGGTGGATACCTGCGCGGCCGAGTTCGCCGCGGACACCCCGTACTTCTATTCGACCTATGCCGCGGCCGGATCCGTTCCGGAAGCACCTCGCGTCGCCCGTCCGGCGGCCCTGGTCATCGGCTCCGGCCCGGTCCGGATCGGGCAGGGGATCGAATTCGACTACTGCGCCGTCCAGGCCTCCGAGGCGCTCCGGGGGGCCGGCTGGCAGGCGGTGATGATCAATTCGAACCCGGAGACGGTCTCGACCGACTTCGATGCGTCGTCGCGGCTGTATTTCGAGCCGCTCGATCCAGAAAGCGTGCGCAGCGTCATCGACGCCGAGACCGGCGAAGGCGAGGAGCTCCTCCCGGCGGTCGTGGCCTACGGCGGCCAGACGCCACTCAACCTCGCGGGCCCGCTGACCGACGGGGGCGTGTCGTTGCTCGGGTCGAACCTCGAGGCGATCGACCAGGCCGAGGAACGCGTCCGTTTCTCGGCATTGCTGGATCGGCTCGGCATCCCGCAGCCCGAGGGTGGGATGGCGCACAGCGTGGAGGAGGCCATGACCCTCGCGGACCGGATTGGCTACCCGGTCATCGTCCGACCGTCCTTTGTCATCGGTGGGCTTGCGATCGACTTCTGCTATGCGGCGGGGGACCTCGCGCGGCAGCTCGCGGCCGCGACCGTCGTCGATCCCGATCGGCCTGTCCGGATCGACCGCTATCTCGAGGGCGTCGAAGTTGACGTCGACGTGGTGTCCGACGGCCGGGATGTCCTGATCCCGGGGCTTCTCGAACACGTCGAGCGTGCGGGCGTTCACAGCGGGGACTCGGTCGGGATGTTCCCGCCGCAGACCGTCGGGCTCGGCGATCAGGACCTGATCGTCGCGACGATGGAGCGGAT
>JBKKCW010000183.1:0-4034 GCA_046712485.1 Candidatus Limnocylindrales bacterium | reverse complement strand
CCGTCAAATCGGCTGTCGAGCGAATCCGGCCCCAAGCGTGCAGGCTGCATCGGCTTTCGAGTATAGGCGCCGGCAGTCACGGACAGACGATTTCGTAGAGATGCGTATTGCCGAGCAGGTCTGGGGCATCGTCCGATGCGGTGCCCAGGTCCACTTCCCGAAAACACTCGGCGCCCGGTGCCCCATTTCGCAGGTCCGCGGGCCAGTGCGGGCTTTCGGCATCGACAAGCAGGACGAGGCGGGTTCCGGGGAAGGCCCGCGCGAGATCCAGGATGTCGTTCGGTGGCTCGTTTGGCAGCCCGAGCGTTGGGATCCGCTGCGTCTCGGCGAGCCAGATCGGAAAGTTGGTGATCACGGGACCAGCGGTCGCGTCGAGGGGAATGCCGGCGGCGGCTGATCGCTCCGCGATCTGCTCGTACTGGCGCATCGTGTGGACGGAGCCCGTGCCAAACGTCGGCAGCAGAGCCACCGAGAAGAGCGCTGCCCCGAACACCCCCAAGGCAGGACCGAGCCAGGCGACCGGTCGTGTCCAGCCCCGCCGGCGGCCGGCCACCTCGATGACGGCATCCAGCACGAGCAGACCGCTCAGGACGACCAGGACGTGGACTGGACCAGATCCGTGCAGAAACGTGCCCCACTGAGTGGCCGCCGGAAAGACGAGGCCCGTGAACCAGAACATCACGAGGCTCAAGAGGACAAGCGGCCGCACGGCCTTGCCCCGTCCTTGCCAGGGCAGGCCCAGCAGGCCGATGACCGAGAGGGGAAGGCCCAGGAAGATCAGGACGTTGAGCAGGTTGTGGACGATGCCCTCGACCCGGACCCAGATGAGCCAGCCGATTCCCTGCTCGAGATGCCGCGCCAAGGTCGGGCGATCGTTCCAGGCGAAGATGTCGTAGCCCGTCAGGTAGACGGCATTGGTGACCGCCTGCCCCGGGAGCGGGCTGCCAAATTCGACCAGGTTCCGAAAGGCCCACGGCGCTAACACCACCAGCGACACGACGGCCACGACTCCGATCAGTCGGAGACGCTGTGCGACGGTTCCCTCGACGTGGAACCAGGCAATCGCCGCCCAGATCGCCGCGAGCCAGACGGTCTCGTTCCGGGTCAACGCTCCGAGACCGATGAGAGCGCCCAAGGCGAGCAATCGAGGATCGTTCAGCCGGGCGCCGCGCGGATCGCGGGCGATCCGCGTGATCAGCAGGCAGGCCGCGAGGGCAATGACGGTGAACGGCGCCGTCGAGTCCGGCACCGTTGCGCCAAGAACCAGCGGCAGGTAGACAGCTGTCGTGAGTCCCGTGCCGATCGCCAAGGACCGCGCTCGGCCGATCGGCATCCCGCGCTCCTCGGCGATGTCCGCGGCGAGACGCCAGGCGAGGACGGGGACCAGCGCGCCAATGACGACAGATGAAAGCTGCGACGACGCGAACGTCGTGCCGAACAGGGCCATGGGCAACGCTGCAAGGAACGTCGGCAAGGGGAGCCAGACCTCGAACGCCGCCCTTGGAACAACGAGGGGGGGCGTCTGGTAGCTCCAGAGTGCGTCGGAGATCAACCCCCGACCCTCGACGAGGTTGCGCGCGACCCCGACGTAGTACGCGGAATCCTCTGGCTTGGGGAAGACAATCTGCGCTGCGAACAGGACCCGCACGACGAGCGCGACAAGGAAGACGAACCCTGCCGAGATGAGAATCTCGCGGCGGCTCACGGCACCACCAGCTGACCGCCAGGACCCAAGGTCAGCAGGACCCAAGGTCAGGCGTCGACCCGGGCCACGAACATGACGTTGAAGTGCAGCAGCGAATAGCCAAGGTGCAGTACGGACCAGCCGGACAGCATCTCGCGCATTTCGTGCGGCAGGTACTCGTTGTGGAATGGCTCGCTGTGCGGACATGTGCTCGAGAGGAACCGCAGCTTCCAGATCATCGACCGGGCGGGGACAGAGCCGATCAACACGCCGCCGGGCCGCAGGACTCGCCGGAATTCGCGGATCGCCGCGGCGGGGTCAGGGACGTGTTCGAGCACTTCGGTGCAGAGCACCGTTCCAAACGCGTCGTCGGCGAAGGGCATCGCCTCGATGTCACCCTCCAGCACGTTGTGCTTCGGGAGCCGCTTGCGCAGGAGCTCGATGTTCCTGGGGTTGATGTCGATGCCGGTCGACCCCGCGGGAAGGTGACGGAGATTGAGCCCGGTGCCGCAGCCAGCGTCGAGAATCGGACCGTTCGGGGACGCGTACTTGGCGGTGAGCCTTCGCACGACGCGGGCTCGATTCCGATGGAAGAAGGCCTCGAGCCCGCGCAGATTGTCGGCGACGTCGACCCAGTCGTAGGTTTCGACGTCGCGGTAGTAATCCTTGACCCACTCGGACCACGCGGCCGTGCCAGGCTCGATGTCGACGCCCGTCGATGCGTGCTCGTGGTGATCCATCTGTCCTCCCGGTGATGCGCGGTGATCCGAAGTGTCAGCGCGCACCGGTCCTGCTACGACCACCCGAAAGTCATGGGACGCGGCTTTCGGGAGGCAAGGACTCAGCGAAGTCTAGCCGCTGGTCCGGGGCATCTCGCATCGCTCGGGGCAAAACAGACCGGATGGAGCGCGAGAATCGGCGCACCTCCGTCGGTGGCCGGTATCCGAAATGCGGCTGGCCCGATCCAGTCCGGTCGCTCGTCGTCGACGAGTACTGGCACCATGGCTTCCACGATCGCGCCGCGTTCCACGACGAGCCAGCGGATGTCGTAGCCCTCGGCGACGTCGCGGATGACATCGATCGGGTCGTCGGGTGAGACGACTCCGGGCCGACCGGTGAAGTACTTGTAGCCGGCCGCATCGATGGTCATCAGCCGCTCCGAGGGCGACACCCCGAGTCGATCGAGCTCCGCGGCGAGCGCGCGTCTCGGCGCCCGGCTGGAATCCCACCCTTGTTGTGCAATCGGGGCATAGAACGCGGCCGTCGCCACGACGAAGATGACGATCATCCAGCTGAAGAGCGGCGTCGCGGCGGTCGGGTTCCACGCGGGTCTGCGGCGGGCGATGGCGACAACAAGCGCCGCCACGCCCTCGAGCGCGAGGATATACGCGTGTGACCCCATCCCGACCGCGGAGTGGATGAACGCACCGCCCGGAACATGAAGCGGGAAGAGGAAGGTCGCCCCGGCGAACATGATCAGGACGTACAGGAACCACGGGACGAAGTCGTCTGAGCGACGCCGGCGCCATGCGCCCCATATGAGGAACGGCACGAGCACGACCGACGCGATGATCACCGTGAAGTTGGCCGCCGCCGCCACGAAGCCAAAGAACCGGCTTGCGATAATGGGCCCGATCCCCTGGGCCAGAAACGCTTCGAACGAGACATCCGCAGTGATGCTGTTCCACTGCCGGTACTCCCGGATCCAGAGCGCGTTGCCGGAAGACGCCGTGGGCGAGATCGAGCCGAACTCGGTGAGCTGGCGATACCACCACGGCCCGACGACGAGGAGGAACAGGCCGAGACAGCCGAATGCCGCGAGCCACGGCAGAGACGGCGCGCGTCCCGTCCGCCACGCCCGGACACGATCGACCACGAAGACCAGCCCGACCGTGCCACCGAGCAGGTAGGCGTCATTGCGCGCCACCGATGCGACGCCGACGAGGAACCCGGCGGCGAGATACGCACGGACATCGCCGCGGAGGCCTCGTGCCGCCAACCACAGGATCGCGGCGACCAGGGGCTGGAAGATCGCGAAGTTCTCAGGTTGCGCCATGAAGACCGTGCCGGCCGCCGGGATCGCCCCGAGGACGCCCGCGCCCAGTTGCACCGTCTTCGATGCTCCGACGTCGCGCGCGATCGCCCACGTCAGCGGGGCGGCGAGCGAGCCGATCAGGACCATGGGCAACGCCGAGGCGAATGCCGTGGGACCAAGGAGGACGATGAACGGCGCCTGGATCGCCGAGGCGAGCGGCAGCCAGTGGGCGTTCGAGGGCACCGGGAGGACTGGATCAGCGGGCAGCTCGCCGCCGACTTCGACGAATATCCAGACGAAGTCGACGTTGAGACC
>JBKKCW010000182.1:0-2593 GCA_046712485.1 Candidatus Limnocylindrales bacterium | reverse complement strand
GGACGTGCCGGCGGGGCGCCTTTCGCGCGGAGGCGATGAGAAGGTAATGTTGCAGGCGTGACGTGCCCGAGCTGTTCCGCGGTCAATCCTGCTGGGACGAGGTTCTGCCTCGAATGCGGCACGCGGCTGGGCCAGCAGTGTCACTCGTGCGGGGCGGCTCGCGTGGGCGAGGCGAAGTTCTGCGGCGAGTGCGGAACCCCGTTCGCCGAGGGCGAGCAGCCAGGCCCGACCGGCCCCGGAGGCATCGGCATGGGGCCGGCTCCGGTGGCCGAGCGCAGGCTCGTATCGGTCATGTTCGCGGACCTGGTGGGCTTCACGCCGTTCGCCGAGGAACGAGACTCGGAGGACGTGCGCGAGACCCTGTCCCGCTACTTCGACCTCGCCGCCGAGGTCATCACGCGGTATGGCGGGACGGTCGAGAAGTTCATCGGCGACGCGGTCATGGCCGTATGGGGAGCCCCGACCGCGCGGGAGGACGACGCGGAGCGCAGCGTCCGGGCAGCACTGGACCTCGTCGATGCCGTGCGTAGCCTTGGTCCCGGCATCCAGGCTCGGGCGGGCGTCCTCACCGGGGAGGCGGCGGTCACGCTCAATGCGACGAACCAGGGCATGGTCGCCGGGGACCTCGTCAACACCGCATCCCGCCTCCAGTCGGTGGCCGATCCGGGCACGGTCCTCGTCGACGAGCCGACCATGCGGGCGGCCAGCGCTGCGATCACGTTCGAGTCGGCCGGCGAGCGGGAGATGAAGGGCAAGGCGGCGCCGTTCCCCGCCTGGCATGCCGTCCGGGTCGTGGCCGAGCGGGGCGGCCGAGGGCGGTCCGACACCCTCGAGGCGCCCTTCGTCGGGCGCGACGACGAGCTGCGGCTGCTCAAGGAGCTCTTCCACGCCACCGGCCGCGAGGGGCGCATCCGCCTGGTGAGCATCATGGGCGCTGCCGGGATCGGCAAGAGCCGGCTGGGCTGGGAGTTCTCGAAGTACACCGATGGGGTCCTCGAAGAAGTCTGGTGGCACACCAGCCGCTCGCCGTCGTACGGCGAGGGTATCACGTTCTGGGCCCTCGGCGAGATTATCCGCCGGCGCGCCGGGCTCGCCGCGGACGATGACGAAGCGACGACGCGGACCCGGATCGCCGCGACCGTGGGGGAGCACATCCGCGACGAAACGGAGCGTCGCTGGATCGAACCGGCGCTGCTGGCGCTGCTGGGCATCGGCACCGAATCTGCCAACTCGGAGCAACTGTTCGCCGCGTGGCGAACCTTCTTCGAGCGCATGGCCGAGACGGGGCTCGTGGCGCTGGTATTCGAGGACCTGCACTGGGCCGATTCGGGCACCCTCGACTTCATCGAGCACCTGCTCGAGTGGTCGCGCGCGAGCCCGATCTTCATCGTGACCCTCGCCCGCCCCGACCTGCTGGATCGGAGGCCCGACTGGGGCGCCGGCAAGCGAAACTTCGCCGCGCTCTATCTCGAGCCTCTCCCGGAGCCGGCGATGCGCGAGCTGCTCGCGGGCCTCGTCCCGGGACTGCCCGAGGGCGCCGTGCGCGCGATTGTCGAGCGGGCCGACGGCATCCCGCTGTACGCGGTCGAGACGGTTCGCACGCTCCTGGCCGAGGGCCGCTTGGCGCTCGAAGGGGACCGCTACGTCCCGACTCAGAAGCTGGGGCAGCTCTCGGTGCCGGAGACGCTCCAGGCGCTGATTGCGGCACGGCTCGATGCGCTGGACCCGGGCGATCGGGGTTTGGTCAGCGTCGCAGCCGTGCTGGGTCAGAGCTTCACCCTGGCGGGCCTGTCCGCCGTGAGCGGCGCCCCACAGGATGAGCTGGAACCGCGCCTGCGTGACCTCGTCCGTCGCGAGCTGTTCGTCCTCAACTCGGATTCACGTTCACCCGAGCGCGGGCAGTACGCCTTCGTCCAGGGCCTGATCCGTGAGGTCGCGTACAGCATCCTCGCCAAGCGGGACCGAAAGTCCCACCACCTCGCCGCCGCTCGGTACTTCGAGTCGGTGCCCACGGAGGAGCTTTCCGGCGCACTCGCCCTGCATTACTTCGCGGCGCACGAGAACGCACCGGACGGGCCGGAGGCCGATGCACTCGCCGCGCAGGCCCGCATCGCCCTCAAGGCTGCGGCCGAGCGCGCGACGGGCCTTGGCGTTCATGCGCAGGCCGTTTCATACCTGCGGCAGGCGCTGACCATCACGACCGACCCGGCCGACGAGGCCGCGCTCCTGGAGCAGGCCGGAATGGCCGCATCGCGGGCAGGACACCACCACGAAGCCGATGAGTTGCTCGGGCGCGCGGTGTCGCTTTACCGTGAGACAGGAGACACCGCGGGGACGGTCCGAGCCACGATGCGCCATGCCGTCGCCCTGATGCAGGCGCGTCAGATGAATCGCGCGCTGGCGCTCCTCGAGCCGGCATCCGTCGAGTTCGCCGATCTGCGTGAGCCTGGAGTGGCAGCCCTTCACGGACAGTTGGCGCGTGGGATCACGATCCATACGTTGGATGACCGAGCCGGCGTGGCGCTGGCCGACCGGGTATTGGCCGTCGCCGAGGAGCTCGAGCTCATCGACGTGGTCGCGGACGCGCTCGTGA
>JBKKCW010000181.1:0-3684 GCA_046712485.1 Candidatus Limnocylindrales bacterium | reverse complement strand
GTGCTTGTAGACATACAGGTTGCGCTCGATCAGCCGTGCCGATCGACGGCTCCCGAACACGAACGCGGGCGTGACGCGGAGCGCGATCACCCCCGCTCCAGCCGTCGCTCGATCGTCCGAACCAGGGCCCACGTCCCGACGACGACGCATGTCACGAGCACAAGCACGTGGATCCCGGCGAGCAGGGGGTCATCGAGCAATGTGCCGAGTGACAGCCCTCGCGTGAGCTCGCTGCCGTGATAGAGCGGCGTGATCCAGGCCAGCGGCCGGACCGCCTCGGGCAGGGACTCGAGCGGAAAGAACGTCCCCGAGAAGAGGAAGAGCGGCGTGATCCCGAAGCGGAAGATCGCGGCAAACCGCTCGGGTGTCTTCTGCGTCGCCGAGAAGGCGGCAATGGGGGCGGCGAACGCCAGCCCGGTCAGCGTGGCGGCCGGAATGGCCAGAACGACGAGCGGCGATACGGCGGCGCCAAACAGCACGATCACAAGCGTGAACGCGGCCGAGATGAGGACGAGCCGCGCGCCGATCCACAGAAGATTGCCGATAGCGATGTCGCGCGGCGAGATCGGAGTCGCGTACATCGCATGGAAGATCCTGGTCCAGACCAGCCCGCCCATGATCGGGAAGGTCGCCTCGAACGAGGCCGATTGCATGGCCGTCGCCGCCAGGAGCCCGGGGGCAAGGAAGACGAGATAGGACACCCCACCGATGTCGTCGATGGCGGAATCGGAGACGTAGGAGCCCAGACCGAGACCCATCGCGGTCAGGAACAGGACCGGGGACAGGAACGAGGTGAAGATGCTCGCCCGGAACGTGCGCCGGTATTGGAGCCAGCGGTGCTCGAAGACCCGCCCGACGGTCGAGGTCCGGCGGGCGGTGCCCGGGCGAGCTCCCGGCGAGTTCGGATGAGCGAGCGCGGTCACGTGGCGGTCCAGCTAGTCGATGAGCGACCGGCCGGTCAAGCGCAGGAAGACATCCTCCAGCGACGACCGACGAACAAGCACCGTCTCGGGGTTGAGCCCACGCTGGTGGACGGCGACCGCTGCCGCCTCCCCATCGTCGGCATAGAGCAGGATCCGGTCGGGCAAATGCTCGACCCGCTGGGCGATCCCGTCGAGCTGCCCGTCGAGCGTCTCGGCGATCCCTGGCGCAAAGCGCAGCTCGGTCACCTCGCGGGTCGAGTGTTGCTCGATCAGCTCGCGAGGGCTGCCCTCGGCGACGATGCGGGCCTTGTCCATGACGACAAGCCGGTCGCAGAGCTGCTCGGCCTCGTCCATATAGTGCGTGGTCAGGACCAGGGTCACGCCACGCTGCTTGAGCCTGTAGAGGCGGTCCCAGAGGAGGTGGCGCGCCTGCGGGTCGAGTCCCGTGGTCGGCTCGTCGAGGAGGAGGAGCGTCGGCTCGTTGATGAGCGAACGCGCGATCGTCAGGCGCCGTTTCATGCCGCCGGACAGCGGCTCGACCCGGTCGTCGGCTCGCTCGGCCAGCTGGGCAAAGTCGAGCAGCTCGTCGGCGCGACGGGCCACCTCTGCCCGGCTCAACCCAAAGTAGCGGCCATAGATCGCGAGGTTCTCGCGGACGGTCAACTCGCTGTCCAGGGTGTCCTGCTGCGGGACCACGCCAAGGCGTGCCCGGATCTGCGGGCCATGGACGGCCGGATCCATGCCCATCACCTCGAGCGTTCCGTCGGTAATCGGCGAGGTGCAGCCGATCATCCGCATCGTCGACGTCTTCCCGGCGCCGTTGGGCCCGAGAAAGCCGAACGATTCGCCTGAGCCGACGGCGAAGTCGATGGCATCGACGGCGGTGAAATCCCCGAACCGCTTCGTCAGGTTGCGGGCATGGATGAGCGGATTCGAGGGTGTCTCCGGCATGGGGGCGCATCGTACCGCAGCCCGTTCGGCGAGTGAAACATGCTACACAGCGGTAGCAACCTTGTGGTACCATCCGTCTGCACAGGGCGTGTTCCGCGCCCGGCGAGCAGGAGCCAGATCCGCGATGGCAACCATGCCCCAACCCGTCGCCAGGCTGCTCGAGACGGCCCTCGTCGGCGAACTGACCGTCATCGACTCGCGTGGCCGGCCGGTCACCTACCCCCTCATCCCGCTATGGGATGGCCAGAAGATCTATTTGACGTCGTCGACGCTCTTCAGCCGCAAGCTCGAGCACATCCGAGCCGATGGTCGGGTCTCGCTGTCGATCACGGATCCGATCGCCGTCGGTGGATCGCTCGATCGGGCCACGATCCAGGGCGACGCTCGGGTCATCGAGGACGATCCACATGGCGGCTGGGAGCGCCTCCTGCCGATCTGGGAGCGGAAGGAACCGTCGATCGTCATGTTCCTCAAGTCTCGCGTCGCGCTCCCGCTGTTCTTCGAGCGGGCACTCATCGAGATCACGCCCCGCCGGGTGCTGTTCTGGGCGGGTGGGGATGCGGCCGTCGCGCCGGTCGCGATCACGTTGACCGAGGAGGCCGCCTGATGCGCAGCACGCCCGAGATCGACGCCCGCACCGGCCTCGAGAAGCTCGCGACCTACCCGTTCCAGATCGCGACCTGGATAGACGAAACCGGGTATCCCGTGAGCCTGGCGGTTGAGGCCAGCATCGACCCGGGGTCCGGGACGGCTCGGTTCCCGGTTCCGGCGGGTCTGACCATCCCCGCATCCAGCGATATCTCGCTCACAGGCTCGCATATCCGGCCGCAGCCCGGGTACGGCTATGACCAGCGCCGGCACGTCACCGTGTGGGGGCCGACCCTCGTCCAGGACGGGGCGGTCACCGTTCGCGGCAAGGACGCGTGGGGCTGGGACGAGAGCGAGGTCCCGTTCTTCGAGTATTCGGAGCGCTCCGTCGGAAAGTCGCGCCGCTATTTCGACGCGTTGACCGCCGAGCGTGGGACGCCGGTCAAGCCGCGGCTGTCGTTTGGGTCTCTGACACTGCGAACGACCCGTCTGCCATTCCTTACGGCCACCCTGGTCCCGGTCGCACTGGGGATCCTGATCGCCGCCCGCCAGGGTTCGTTCGATCTGGTTGCGGCGCTCCTGACGATCGTGGCCGCGTCGTTCGTCCAGCTCGGGCTCAACGTCGCCAACGACGTGTTCGATTCGATCCAGGGCGCCGACGAGGCGAACGTGACGCCCACCAAGTTCAGCGGTGGCTCGCGTGTCATCCAGTACGGTCTCGTTTCGCTCCGCCAGATGGCCACGTTGTCGACCGTGTTCTACGTTCTGGCCGGGTTGATCGGTCTCGTGCTGCTGGCAACTCGCGGCTCAACCGCATTGCTCATGATCGGTATCGTCGGATTCATCGTGAGCATCGGATACACCGCGCCGCCGCTCAAGTTCGTGTACCGCGGCCTCGGCGAGATCGCGGTCGCGCTCGGGTTCGGGCCGTTCATGCTCGTCGGCGCCTATGTGGTCCAGACCCGTGGCGCGCTGTCGTGGGAGCCGTTCGCGGCGTCGGTCCCGGTGGCGCTGCTGGTGGCCCTGATCCTCTATGTCAACGAGATCCCCGATCGACGCGGCGACGCCCACGCGGGCAAGCGGACGCTCCCCGTGCGGTTCTCGCGGCGCGCGGTGATCGCCGGTTACAACGTCGCCGCTGCCGGTGCGTATGTCACGCTCGTCGCGGGTGTCGTCCTCGGCCTGCTCCCGGTCCCGGCGTTGTTGATGCTGCTGACCATTC
>JBKKCW010000180.1:0-10892 GCA_046712485.1 Candidatus Limnocylindrales bacterium | reverse complement strand
CGCCCGAAGGTCGACGCCGCGCGCGGCGAGCGCCTCGGCCAGGTTGGCCATGGCGCCGGGCTCGTTCTTCAGCTGGACGACGAATTGCTTGGCCATCGGAGCCTCCAAGGGGATGGGCCCTGATTCTAGGGGCGGGGGTCGTCCGCTGTGCTACCGTCCCGGACGATCGCGACCCGGGACCCATCCCTCCACCCTCGAGGCATCCGATTGAGCCCGACCCACCGTGAGCTCCCCCGCGCCGTCGCGGCCGTGCTGGCATCGCCAACGCCCGACCCGGGTGTGCGCTTCACGACTGCCGCGGCCGGCATCCCCTTCTCCGCGCTCGCCTGGGGACCGTCAGGGGGCCGGCCCCTCGTCCTCGTCCATGGCGTGACGGCGTCCGCCCGGATCTGGTGGCGCGTCGGACCGGCGCTGGCCGCCACGGGACGGCGAGTGGTCGCGGTCGATCTGCCAGGGCACGGGCTCACCGGCAGCTGGCGCGGCCATCATCGGTTCGTCGACAACGCCGCCGACATGGCGGCATGGATCCGTGCGGCGGGTCTGAGAGGCCCGGACCTCCAGGTCGTCGGGCACAGCTGGGGTGCCATGACCGTTGCGGCCCTTCCTCGTGCCGGGATCCGGCCGGCCACCCTCGTGCTGCTGGACCCACCTGCCGTCGCGCAGCCGGTCATCGCCCGGATGGCGAGCGACCAATCGGAGCAACCGTACCGGGACATGGCCGAGGCGATCGAGTGGCTGCGCGAGGCCAACCCTGCCTGGCCGCAAGGCGACGTCGAGGCCAAGGCCGAGGCCCTGGTCCAGCTCGACCGCGAGGCGGCGCGAGCCGTCCTGCTCGACAACGGCGACTGGGATGGTGGGCTGTCAGACCTCGCCCACCCTGATGCGGCCGGGATCCCGACCTGGCTCGTCAGGGCGGATCCCAGCCAAGGGGGATACCTGCCGGACGACCGGGTTCCCGCGTTCGAGACGCTCATCGGCGCCGATCACGTCATCACGCTGCACGGGGCGCCGCACGCACCGCAGCGGACGCACCCGGCGGAGATGACCGCGGCCCTGCTAGACGCCCTCGGCTGATCGGCGCTCCGAGCGAATGACCCCGGCCCGGCGGTATGCGTCGAGATAGCGCGGTGCCGAGCCCGTCGTCCAGTCGAAGTCGACGGCCATCCCCCGATCGACAAGCTCCGCCCAGGCCACCCCGCCGGCGCGTCGGAACTCGGAGGCGGCAACGCAGGCGCCGATCAACCCCGCGACCGTCGGGCCATCGAACGCGAACCCGGTTCCCCGACCGGGGTGCGTTGGCTCGTCGATGACCGTGTCGGCCAGCCCGCCCGTCCGGCTGACGATCGGCGGGGTGCCGTAGCGGAGGGCGATCATCTGGCCCTGTCCGCAGGGCTCGAAGCGCGACGGCATGGCGAAGAAGTCGGCACCGGCGTAGATCCGGCGTGCCATCGCCCGGTCGAACCGTTCGATGAGCGCGATGCGGTCCGGGTTGGCCACGGCGAGGGCGCGGAATGGCGCCGCGAGACCCGGATCGCCGCTGCCCTGGACCACGATCCGCAGCCCCTGCCCGAGGAGCGCCGGAGCTGCCTCGGACAGGAGGTCGAACCCTTTCTGCGGGTCCAGCCGGCCGACCATGCCGATGACCGCAGCCGGATCGTCGGGATCAAAGCCGATGCGCCCGAGCAGGTCTGCCCGACAGACGCCCTTGCCGGCAAGGTCCCCCCGGGAATATGTCGCCGCGAGGTCCACGTCCGTCGCCGGGTCCCAGACAGCGATGTCGAGACCGTTGAGAATGCCGACGAAGCGGCCCCCCATTTCGCGCAACGTGGCATCCAGCCCCATCCCGAACGCGGGCGTCAGCGCCTCCGCGGCAAATCCCGGCGAGACGGTGTTCACGAGGTCGGCGCGTTCGATGCCGGCGCGCAGAAGATCGATGCCGTCCGCGTCGGCGGCCACAACGCCGTCGCCGGGTTGGAGACCGAGCTGGCCGAGGCCAGACAGCGGCGTCCAGCCGTGATAGGCGAGGTTGTGGAGCGTCATCAGGATCGCCGCGCGGCCCAGGATCGGATCGTCTGCATAGCGGGCGTCGCGGAAGATCGCCGCCGGCCCGGTATGCCAGTCATGAAGGTGCAGGACGTCGAGGGGACGATCGTCGGCTCGGAGGGCCTCGAGCGCTGCCCGACAGAACAGCCCGAACCGCCAGGCGTTGTCCGCGAAGTCACCGCGGTTGTCGCCGTAGAAGCCCTCGCGGTCGAAGGCGGCAGGTGCGTCCACGAGCCGCAGTCGGTAGCCGCCGGCCGGGACGTCGATCACGGTCACCGGGCTGTGACCCGACGGTGCGCGAGGGTCAGGTACGTCCAGGGTCGTGGCGCCGTCGACGCTGACCGGATCCGGGACGCCGCGGTAGCGCGGCAGGAACACGTCCACGGGTGTGGCGATCGGGTCGCCGGGCAGGCGACCGAGCGCCCGGGCGAGCGCATCGACGACGTCGGCCAGCCCGCCGGTCTTGGCCCACGGCTCGCACTCCGCGGCGAGGAACGCGACGCGCAACGGCATCGTCGCATCGTACCCGCCGCGTGCCTTGGCGCATCGACTAAACCGGTTCACGCGGCCGGTACCGTCCGGTATAGTGCAGCGCGCATGGACCCTGTGCGAGTCCCCTCCATCCCTGCCGCCAGCTTCGCGCTGCCGCCGCGTCTCGAAGGTCTTCGGCGTCTGGCCTACAACCTCCACTGGGCATGGCATCCCGAGACGCGCAACCTGTGGAGCCTGATCGACCGGACGGCGTGGACGCGGTATCGCAATCCGATCCCGGTGATCAGCGGGCCGACGGAGTGGTCACGACTCCTCGGGGATGAAAAGTTCATTGCCGAGTACCAAGACGTCCTAGCGATGTTCGACAGGTACATGGCGAACGGCTCGGGCCACTGGTTCCAACGGCGATACGGTGGCAAGCTCTCGGGCCCGATCGCCTACTTCTGCGCGGAATATGGCCTTCAGGAGTCACTCGGCATCTACTCGGGTGGCCTGGGCGTCCTCGCGGGCGACCACATGAAATCCGCAAGCGACATGGCGCTGCCCGCGATCGGGGTCGGGCTTCTGTACCGCAAGGGTTACTTCCGCCAATCGATCGACGCCGACGGGCACCAGGAGCACAACTACCCCGACTACGACGTGAGCCGCCTGCCGCTCAGCCGGGTGCAGGACGCGTCAGGGCTGCCGCTCACCGTCACCGTCGAGCTGCCCGGTCGCGAGCTGTCCGTGGCCGTGTGGCTGGCGCAGGTCGGGCGCGTCCCCGTGCTCCTCCTCGACACGGACCGCCCGGAAAACGCGGATTCGGACCGACCGATCACCAACATCCTGTATGTTCGCGGCCGGGAGATGCGGTTGCACCAGGAGATCGTCCTGGGCATCGGCGGCGTTCGGGCGCTTCGGGCGCTCGGTCTGCAACCGGCCGCCTGGCATCTCAACGAGGGTCACTCCGCGCTGCTGCTGGCGGAACGGGCGCGCGAATTCGTGGCCGGCGGCATGGCGCTCGAAGCCGCGTGGGATTCCGTTCGCCGGGATAGCGTGTTCACGATCCATACCCCGGTCTCGGCGGGCAACGAACGGTTCGACGTTGACCTCATCCGCCGGCTGGCCGGCCCGATCCTCGACGGCGGAGGCGTTTCGGTGGATCGGGTGCTCGAGCTGGGGCTCGGTGTCGATGGCGACCCGGGTCAGTTCGACATGACCGCGTTCTCGCTCCGGCTGACGAGCGGCGCGAACGCCGTCAGCCAATTGCATGCCCAGACCGCCAACGCCACCTGGCATGACGTCACGAGCCGACCGATCCTGGGCATCACCAACGGCGTGCACGGCCCGTCCTGGGTCGGGCGCCCGATCGGCCAGCTTCTGCAGTCGCTCGGAGCCGACCTCGACGACCTCGATCCCGCAACCGATTCGGGCCGGTTCTGGGAGCGCCTCGAGCGGATCCCGTCGCGCGACCTGTGGGATGCCCACCTGCGCCAGAAACGCGAGCTTGCCATCTTCGCCCGAGGCCGCCTGCGCAGCCAGTTCGCGCGGCACGGCGAGGCACCGGGCGTGCTCGCCGAGCTCGAGTCGGCCCTCGACCCGGACATCCTCACGATCGGATTTGCTCGCCGCTTCGCCACCTACAAGCGCGCGGGACTGCTGTTCAGCGACGTCGATCGTCTCGCCCGGATGTTGTGGGACGAGAAGCGCCCGGTCCAGATCGTCTTTGCCGGCAAGGCCCACCCAGCCGACCGCCCCGGCCAGAAGGTCATCGAGGAGATCTTCCAGCGGTCGCGGTCACCGCAGCTCCGCGGGCGGGTCTTCATCCTCGAGGATTACGACATGCGTGTGGGCCGGTTCCTGGTGCAGGGCGTGGACCTCTGGCTCAACAATCCCCGCCGCCCGCTTGAGGCATCCGGCACATCCGGCATGAAGGCCGCGCAGAACGGTGTGCCCAACCTGAGCGTCCTCGACGGCTGGTGGGACGAGGGTTTCGATGGCGACAATGGCTGGGCGATCGGCGGACGTGACATCGTCCCCGACGAGGCGGCCCAGGACTGGGGCGACGCACTCGATCTGTATCGACTGCTCGAGGAAGAGATCGTGCCGAGCTATTACGACCGCGACGCCGAAGGATTGCCGCGGTCCTGGCTGGCAGTCATGCGCCGGGCGATGGCGACCGCCGTGTGGCGCTTCTCGACCACCCGGATGCTGCACGAGTACACGGAGCTGCTCTATCTCCCGGCGGCCGGCGTGCCGGTCGTCAAGGCCGTCGAGGCTTCCGCGATCCTGACCGAAGCCGGCTAGGTCCGGCGATGGCCCCGCGCATCTCGCTCGCCCTCTCGATTCACAACCACCAGCCCGTCGGCAACTTTGGCTGGGTCTTCGACGAGGTCTACGGCAAGGCCTACCTGCCGATGCTCGAGGCGCTCGAACGCCATCCGGGCGTGCGGCTGTCGCTCCATTACACGGGGCCCCTGCTCGAGTGGCTCCGCGCGGAGCGGCCCGATTTCATCGATCGGCTGAAGGTCCTCGTCGCGCGCGACCAGGTCGAGATCCTCGGCGGTGGCTACTACGAGCCGGTGCTCGCGTCGCTGCCCGAACGCGACCGGGTCGGGCAGCTTCGGCGGATGGGCGACGAGCTTCAGGCGTTGCTCGGCCGCCGACCCACGGGGTCTTGGCTCGCGGAGCGCGTCTGGGAACCGGACCTGCCGACATCGCTGGCCGCGGGCGGCTACGTCTGGACGATCCTCGACGATGCCCATTTCCGCGCTGCGGCGATCCCCGAAGAGGATCTCTGGGGCCCGTACACGACGGAGGACCAGGGCCGGTTGCTGACCGTCTTTGGCACCGAGCAGGGTCTCCGATACCGCATCCCGTTCCGCGACGTGGAGGACGTCATCGGCTACCTGCGCGAGCACGCCACCGATGAGGGCGATCGGGTCGGGACGATGGGCGACGACGGCGAGAAGTTCGGTGCCTGGCCGACGACCTGGCAGCACTGCTGGGGTGAGGGCCGCTGGGTGGCGCGCTTCTTCGAGGCGCTGGAGGCCAACGCGGCGTGGCTCACCACGACAACCCCGTCGGCGTGGCTCGCGGCGCACCGGCCGATCGGCCGCGTCTACATCCCGACAGGCTCCTATGCGGAGATGGGCGAATGGGCCCTGCCGGCGGACGAGAGCCGGGTCTTTGCGTCCGTGCTGCGTGCGGCGCAGGAGGGGCGTCGGCCCGAGGCTCGCTGGTTGCGCGGCGCCTTCTGGCGAAACTTCCAGGTCAAGTACCGCGAGATCAACGACATGCACAAGCAGATGCTGCGCACGTCTGACAAGGTGCATGCGATGGGGCCGGGTCCGGCCCGCGACCTCGCCACGGATCACCTCTATCGCGGCCAGTCGAACGACTGCTACTGGCACGGGCTCTTCGGCGGGATCTACATCAGCCACATGCGCCTGGCCACGTACGAACACCTCATCGCTGCGGAAGATCTCGCCGACACGGCGGCAGGGGAGCTCGTGGCGGCTGAGCTGCGCGACCTCGACATGGATGGCCAGGACGACGTCCGGTTGGCCGGCCCTGGCCAGGTCGTCACGGTCGATCTGACCGCTGGTGCCGGTATCGGCGGTTGGGACATCCGCACGGTCCGCCACGCATTGACAGCCGTCCTGCGGCGCCGGCCCGAGGCCTATCACGAGACCATCCGTCAGCACGAGGCGATACTTGCCGCCTCCGCAGCGGCCGCGCCCGGGTCCGCTGCTGGCGCTCGTGCCCCGGCTTCGATCCACGACCTCGTGACGACAAAGGAGGTGGGCCTGGCCGACCAGCTCCACTACGACCCGTACGAGCGTCGCTCGGGGCTCGTGCGCCTCCTCCCGATCGACACGGACCCCGAGACGTGGCGCACCGGGAAGGCGACTGAGCTCGGGGACGCGGTGGAGGGTGCGTTCGAGATCGATGCATTGGAAACGGATCGCCTCGTGACGAGTCGCCTGGGGTCGGTGGCTACGTCGGACGGGCCGATCCCGATCAGCATCGTCAAGGAGTTCCTGCTCGGTGGCGATCGTCGCTCGCCGGCGCTCGATCTCACCGTCACGATCGAGAACCGGTCCGACCGCGTTCTGCACGCACTGCTTGGTGTGGAGTGGACGTTGACCATGCTCGGTGGCGGGGGCAATCCGGCGGCGTGGTGGGAGCTCGACGGTGCCCGGCGCGCCCACGATGGTCGTGGCAGCGCGCGCGCCGTCAGCGAGCTCGCCCAGGGCAACGACTACATCGGCATCGCGGTGACCACGACCCTGTCCCAACCCGCCGACGCCTGGTGGGGACCGGTCGAGACCGTGTCGAACTCAGAAGGCGGCTTCGAGCGCGAGTACCAGGGCTCGGGGCTGCTGCTGTCGTGGCCCCTCGCCCTCGCCGCCGGCGCCGCTAAGACCGTCGTGATCGGCCAGCGCGTGGCCACCGCTCGCGATCGGGCGACGGAAGACATCGGCACGCCCGACCCGGTGACCGTCGGCGCGTGAGGCGCGGTCGCCTCGTCGTCCGCCGGTCGAAAACCGTTCAGAGCCCCGGCCTGCGCACCGGGGCTGTGAACGGGAGGGGACGAGCAACGATTGCTATATTGAGCTAGGCCAAATGCAACGTACATTGGACTAGCACGCTATGTCAACACTGGAGCAGCTACCGGTCGCGGTCGGCGGAACGAGTGCGAGCGCGCTGGACGTCGAGCGCGATTCGGACGTCCCGATCTCGACCCAGATCTTCTGGCAGATCGCCTACCAGATCGATTCTGGGCGGCTCCTGCCCGGCGCGCGACTGGCACCCGTCCGTGAGCTCGGTGCGGCGCTGCGCGTGAATCCGAACACGATCCGGGCCGTCTACCGGCGACTGGCCGACGCGGGCTACGTGACGAGCCGACACGGCGCCGGCACCCACGTCGCCGAACGCCCGCCGGAGCGAAGAGGTACGGAGGCACTGGCGGGGATCGTGGCCGAGATGCTCCGCCGCGCGGCACACGCTGGGTTCACCGCGGATGAGCTGGCGGCTGCCACGTTTGCCGCGGCCACCGAACGCAAACGGCCCGGGCCGCTCGTCCGCGTTCTGTTCGCCGAATGCACGAATGCGGACGCCGGCTACGACGCGGAGCGGCTGGTCGACGCGTTCCCGGCGATCGAGGCCGAGGGCGCGCTGCTCGATGACCTGCCCGATCGCCTCGAGCGCTTCCACTACGACATCGTGGCCACTACGACGTTCCATGCCGACGAGGCGCAGGTGCTCGTCGCCGGCCGCGTCCCGGTCGTCGCGATGCTCGTCGGTCCCGGTTACCTCGAGCTAGTCCACGAGGTCGCCGAGCTCCCGCACGGCTCGCGCGTCGGCGTCGTGTGCGCGTCCGACCGCGGTGCGGACAACATCCGCGAGACGCTCGCGATCGCCGGCAACCGTGGCGTCGACATCGTCTCGGCGCTCATCGCCACGCCCGACGATCTCGAGGTGATCGACCGCACGGCCGACCTGATCCTGATGTCGCGTGAGGCGCTCGCCGCGGGGCTCGATGCATCGTTCACCCGACCCGAGCGCATTCGAAGCTGGACGTACGACTTCGATCCGTCCGGTCTGGAGCTGCTCCGCCGGGCCATCGAACACGCCGCGAGCGTCCGGCCGGTGGAGTCCGTCTCCGCCTGACGCTCCGCCGCTGCCCGCCACATCCCGCCACGAGGCGTCCGGCGCCGTACGATGCTCGGGTGATGCGCGACTTCCATGTCCGGCGCGACCCACGCGATCGTTACGGCGTCGCGGCCCCGCTCATCGGCAGCCAGGGCGACCTGGTCCTCACCGACCTCGCCGGGATCCGAACGCTCGCGGCCCGGATGAACGCGGCGCGCGATCCGGGCAGTCCGCCGATCTACGCTGGGGAGATCGCCGCGCTCGGTCTGCTCCACGAGATCGGGCATATCCTGATCGACAGGTACGAGCAGCGGCAGGCGCCCGGTGCGATCGACGGCGCGCTCGCCGGCCTCCAGGCCACCCTCGGCCCCGGTGCGACCAGGCTTCTCGATTGGTTCGGGCAGGAATTCCCCGGCCGCGGCCCCGCGCCCGAACCCCTGACCCACCGCCTCGAAGAGTTGCTCCTGACCCGAATCTCGAACGAGAACCCCGCGATCGGCCCGCTCCACGAATTGGTGGACGATCGGCAACTAGCCCGGGACACGCGCTACATGGATGCTGTCGCCGGGCTCGAATCGATCTTCGCGGCCGGGCCGCCCAGCGATACCGAAGGCCTGTCGATCATCGAGCTGATTCGCGCGCCCGCTCGCCACGCGCCGACGTCCCTGGCTGGCCAGCTCCGATATGTTCGCGACCATTGGGGCCCGCTCCTGGGTCCCGCGCTCGAGGACCTGCTCCGCCAGCTCGATCTCACGATCGGGCTCCTCGCGGAGGAGGAGCACGCCTTGCACATGCGGTTCGGCGGTGGAGGCGGAGGGTCCGGTCGGGTTGAGGGTCCATCGTTCGCCGGAGCGGCGGAGGAACCAGAGGCCTTTTCGTCGGACTCGGCCTGGATGCCCCGGGTCGTGTTGATGGCCAAGAGCACGTACGTCTGGCTCGATCAGCTGTCCCGGGTTCATGGACGCCACATCGGCACCCTCGACGCGATCCCCGACGAGGAGCTCGATACGCTGGCGCGCTGGGGGATCACCGGGCTCTGGCTGATCGGCCTCTGGGAGCGCTCGCCGGCCTCGGAGCGGATCAAGCGGATGCGTGGCAACGCAGACGCCGTGGCCTCCGCCTATTCCCTCGACGATTACCGGATCGCTGCGGATATCGGCGGCGAAGACGCGTACGCGCAGCTCCGCGATCGAGCCGCCGCCCGTGGCATCCGGCTTGCGAGCGACATGGTCCCCAATCACATGGGGATCGATTCACGCTGGGTGATCGAGCACCCGGAATGGTTCCTCTCGGTGCCCCAACCGCCCTACCCGGCCTACTCGTTCAGCGGCGCAGACCTCTCGAGCGACGAACGCGTTGGCATCGTCCTGGAGGATCACTACTGGGACGACACGGACGCCGCGGTCGTCTTCAAGCGGTTCGATCGCGGCTCCGGCGACGTCCGCTACGTCTACCACGGCAACGACGGCACGAGCTTCCCCTGGAACGACACCGCCCAGCTCGATTTCCTCGATCCCGAGGTCCGGGAGCAGGTCATCCGGACCATCCTCGACGTCGCCCGACGGTTCCCGATCATCCGCTTCGATGCCGCGATGGTGCTCGCCCGCAAACACATCCAGCGGCTGTGGTGGCCCGAACCGGGTGCCGGCGGCGGCATCCCGTCGCGGGCCGAACACGCGATCCCGCGAAGCGAATTCGACGCGCGGATGCCCGCCGAGTTCTGGCGCGAGGTCGTCGATCGCGTGGCGGCCGAGATCCCGGGCACCCTCCTCCTCGCCGAGGCGTTCTGGCTCCTCGAGGGGTACTTCGTTCGGACGCTCGGGATGCACCGCGTCTACAACAGCGCGTTCATGCACATGCTCCGCGACGAGGACGGAGCGGGCTACCGCAAGGTGATCCGGGAGACGATCGAGTTCGACCCCGAGATCCTCAAGCGCTATGTCAACTTCATGAGCAACCCGGACGAGAAGACGGCGCTCGAGCAGTTCGGCAAGGGCGACAAATACTTCGGCGTGGCGACCGTGCTGGCGACGCTTCCCGGGTTGCCAATGCTCGGCCATGGTCAGGTCCAGGGGTTTGGCGAGCAATACGGCATGGAGTTCCGCCGCGCGACGCTCGACGAACGACCGGACGCCGAGCTCGTCCGGCGTCACGAGCGTGAGATCTTCCCGCTGCTCCACCGGCGCGCCTGGTTTGCCGAGGCGCACGATTTCCTGCTGTACAACTTCACCACGGACGGTGGCGCAGTGGACGAGGACGTGCTCGCCTACTCGAACGGGTCTGGGTCTGAGCGGTCCCTCGTCGTCTACCACGACCGGTTCGCCTCGACCGCGGGCTCGATCCGCGACTCGGCGGCGTACGCGGTCAAGGGCCCCGACGGCAGCAAGCGCCTCGTTCGCCGTTCGCTGGCCGAGGGACTCGGTCTGCCCAACGAGACGGGAGCCTTCGTGATCTTCCGCGATCCCCGGACAGGCCTCGAATCGCTTCGATCCTGCCAAGCGATCTGGGATCACGGCCTCCACCTGGTGCTCGACGCGTACGCGGTCCGGGTCTACTGGGAGTTCCGTGAGGTCAGGGACGGGGCGGCGGGCCAGTGGGCTCGCCTCGCCGCAAGGCTGGGCGAAACCCAGGTCCCCTCGATGGACGACGCGTTGCGCGAGCTCCAGCTCGAGCCCGTCCATCGGCCGTTCCGGGCGATGTTCGCGGATTGGCTCGTTCGG
>JBKKCW010000179.1:0-13004 GCA_046712485.1 Candidatus Limnocylindrales bacterium | reverse complement strand
GCCCCGCGTGGCGGGGCAGGTCGCGGAGCTCAACGCGGATCCGTGATCAGCCGCAGACGTCCGGCAGGGAGCCGGCCGGCACGCCGGCGCAAACCTGTTCCTTGGTCACCCAGCCGGCGTCGACGGTGGCCTTGACGTTTTCCTTGGTCACGGCCGTCGGGGTGAGGATGATCGACTGGACGGTGTTGCCGCCAGGCGTCGTGAACGGCATGGCGTCGAGGGAGGCAGGCGCGGCATCGGGCGGCAGGTCGCTCGGAGCCTTGACGTCTGTCAGCGCCGTGCCCGCGCAGAGCTGCGTGGCGACACTGCCGGCGGTCTTGCCGAGCGCGAACGCGTTCTTCCAGACCGACACGGCCTGGGTCCCGAGGGCAACCCGGTTCAGCGCGGCGGTGTCGCCGTCCTGCCCGGAGACCGGGATCTTGATGCCGACGGCATCGAGAGCCGCGACCACACCTGTCGCCATGCTGTCGTTCTCCGAGAGCACGGCGTCGATGTCGTTGTTGTTCTCGTTGAGCGCCGCTTCCATGTTGTTCCGGGCGTTGGTCGTATCCCAGTTGTCGGTGTTCTTCTCGAACACGACCTTGATCGGGCCCGAGGTGTCACCGAGCGGCGGGATGCCGGCCTCGGTCATGCCCGTGCGCAGGAAGGCGGAGTTCGGGTCCGTCTCGGCGCCCAGGATGATCGCGTAGTTGCCCTCGGGGACGAGCCCCATGAGCGTCTCGGCCATGAGGGTGCCCACCTTCTTGTTGTCGAAGGTGATGTAGAACGTGTTGGGATCCTCGATCAGCCGGTCATAGGCGATGACCGGGATCCCCGCCGTGGTCGCCTTCTCGATGGCGGGCAGGATCGCCTCGGAGTCCTTGGCCAGGACGATCAGCGCCTTGGCGCCCTGGTTGATCAGGCTGTCGATGTCGGTGAGCTGCTGCTCGGCCTTGTCGTTGGCATCCGCGCGGATGTAGGTGCCGCCCGCGGCGGCGATGGCCTCCTGCATGGCAGGCTCGTCGGCCTTCTTCCAGCGCTCCTGCGAATAGTTGTTCCACGACACGCCGACCACGCAGCCGGTGGCCGCGCCGGATCCGCCGGCACTCCCCGCCGGGCTGGCACCCGGTGTCGAACACGCTGCCAGGATCATCAGGACGCCACCGGTCAGGGCAGCGAGTCTGCGATGGATCATGTTGCTCTCTCCTCCTCCGAGACCCATCACCATGGTGACGGCTGGTCCGCGCTAGGCTACCACCCCGTCGATCCCATTTCGATGCCACGCGGTACCATCGCGACGTTTGTCGAGGGGCGTCAGCCGGGCGAACGACGTGGTGGGTCGGTCGAGCTCGGAGGAGGGTTTGTGCAGCGCCGATCGAGCGCGATCGCCGCAGTGGCCGGGTTGGCGGGTGTTGCGCTCGTCGCAACCGCACTCGTCATGGTCAAGCCATGGCAGCAGGAGCGGACGTGCCCACCGGCCGCCGACAATCCCGAATGGTCCGTCGCTCGGCGCTGGAACGAGGCCGCGCTTGACGCGATCCGCCGCGCCCTGCCGGCCCCGACCGTCCATGCCCGGAATCTGTTCCATTCGTCGGCCGCCATGTGGGACGCCTGGGCGACCTATGACCATACCGCCACGGGGTACTTCGTCACGGAGCGCCACACGGCCTCGGACGTCGCGGCGGCCCGGGACGAGGCCATCAGCTATGCCGCCTACCGGGTCCTCAGCTCCCGCTACCTGACGTCCGTGGGCGGGGAGGAATCGCTGTCGCAATTCGCCGATGTGATGGACACGCTGTGTTATCCGCTGGAGGTGACGACGACGGAGGGTGGCTCGCCAGCCGCGATCGGCAACCGGATTGCCGCGGCGGCAATCGCGTACGGAATGGCGGACGGCTCGAACCAGGGCGACGGCTATGCGGCCCCGGACTACAAGCCGGTCAATCCGCCCCTTGTCGTGGCGGAGTCGGGAACGACAATGACCGACCCCGATCGCTGGCAGCCGCTCCAGCTCGAGCACATGATCTCGCAGAACGGGATCCCGATCGAGAATGGGGTCCAGCAGGCCGTCGGCCCGCACTGGGGCAGGGTCAAGCCATTCGCACTACCTGAGGCCGGCAGCGATGGCGTGCCCATCGACCCGGGCCCGCCGCCCAGGCTGCACGACCCGGCCACCAGCCAGGCGTACAAGGACCAGGCGGTCGAGGTCATCCGTCACAGCAGCCTCCTCGACCCGGCGAATGGCGCGACCATCGATGTCTCGCCCGCCGTGCGCGGCAACAACCCGCTCGGCACCAACGATGGTCGCGGGTATCCGGTGAACCCGGCGACCGGCACGCCCTACGCGCCAAACGTTGTCAACGAGGGCGACTTCACCCGCGCCCTGACGGAGATATGGGCCGACGGGCCCAAGTCGGAGACCCCGCCCGGCCACTGGAACGTCATCGCCAACGAGGTCTCCGACGAGCTCGACCCGGACCTGCATATCGGCGGGAGCGGGCCGGCGGTCGATCGCCTGGAATGGGACGTCAAGATGTACTTTGCCCTGAACGGCGCGACCCATGATGCCGCCGTGGCGGCGTGGGGCCTGAAGGGTCACTATGACTCGGTCCGGCCGATCTCCATGATCCGCTACCTGGGCAGCAATGGTCAGTCCGGCGATCCCGCCCTGCCGTCTTACCACGAGCATGGTCTGCCGCTGATCCCCGATCTCATCGAGCTGGTGAGCCACGAGACAACGGCCCCGGGCGAGCGTCATGCCGCCCTCGCCGGGCATGAAGGCGAGATCGCGATCTGGGCCTGGTCCGGCAACCCCGCCGACCCGAAGACCCAGACCGGCGGCGTGGACTGGATCCTGGCGGTCGACTGGGTCCCCTACCAGGCGCCGACGTTCGTGACGCCGGCGTTCCAGGGCTACGTGTCGGGTCACAGCACGTTCAGCCGTGCCTCCGCGGAAGTGCTCACGGCGTTGACCGGAAACGAGTTCGTGCCAGGTGGCCTGGACGGGGTGACGGTCAAGGCCGGCGAACTCAAGGTCGAGGCCGGGCCGACCGCGGACGTCAGGCTCCAGTGGGCGACCTACTTCGACGCGGCCGACATGGCCGGGCAGTCGCGGCTCTACGGCGGCATCCATATCCAGGCCGACGACTTCATCGGCCGCCAGCTCGGCGCGCAGTGCGGGAAGGACGCCTGGGCGCGCGCCCAGCTGTACTGGTCTGGGCTGGTACCTGGGTGACAGGCCCCGGGGCCGCGCTCGTGACACCGGCGAGCTGCCGATCGTCGTGAAGCGGCCTCGAGCTCGGGCCGCCCTCGGGATCGCGCTCGTGGCGGTGGCGGGAATCGCGCTCGGTGGGGTCGCGGTCGGACGGCTGCCGGATGCGACGCCAGAAGCCGCCCTGGGCCCGCCCCGGTTCGTTGATGAGACGGGGGTGGCGGGGATCGATCACCAATACACGGGCGAGTTCGTCTACGCGGTCGGCGGTGGGGTCGCCGCCTTCGACTGCGACGGGGACGGCAGGCAGGACCTCTACCTCGCCGGTGGAGCCCGTCCGGCCGCGCTGTTTCGCAATACGAGCCCTGCTGGTGGGTCGTTGCAGTTCGTGCCCGTCTCCGATCCGGCCACCGATCTCGACGCGGTGACTGGCGCGTATCCGATCGACATTGATGGCGATGCGATCATCGACATGGCGGTCCTGCGGATCGGCGAGAGCGTCCTCCTTCGGGGACTTGGCGACTGCCGTTTTGCACGCGGCAACGAGACCTGGTCGTTCGACGGCGGTCACGCGTTCAATACGGCATTCAGCGCGAAGTGGGAGGGGACGAGCGTGCTCCCCACGCTCGCGATTGGTCGCTACCGGAACCTCGACGAAGCCGACCGCCCCACGAGCGGCTGTGACGAACATGTCTTCATGCGACCGGTCGTCGACGGATCCGGGTATGCCCAGCCGGTGGCCCTTGAGCCCGGCTACTGCACGCTGTCCATGTTGTTCAGCGACTGGGACCGCTTGGGTCGCCGCGATCTGCGGGTCAGCAACGATCGCCAGTACTACGACGCCGTCAACGGCGAGGAGCAGCTCTGGCGGTTCGAGGACGGCGAGATGCCCCGCCTCTACACCGATGCCGATGGCTGGGTCAAGGCGCAGATCTGGGGGATGGGGATCGCCAGCCACGATCTCACCGGGGACGGGTATCCGGAGATCTTCCTGACGAACCAGGGCGAGAACAAGCTCCAGACCCTGACCGTGGGCCCGGAGACGCCGACCTACCGCGACATCGGCCTCAGGCGCAATGCCAACGCGGCAGAGCCCTTCACGGGCGGCGACCCGCTGCCATCCACGGCCTGGCACGCCGAGTTCCAGGACGTGAACAACGACGGTTTCGTCGACTTGTTCATCGCCAAGGGCAACGTGAGCGAGATGCCGGACTTTGCCCAGAAGGACCCAAGCAACCTGCTGCTGGGCCAGGCCGATGGGACGTTCCTGGAGGGCGCAGCCGAGGCCGGGATCGTGGATTTCGGACGAGGACGGGGCGGCGCGCTCGTCGACCTGAACCTCGATGGTCTGCTGGACCTGGTCACGCTCGGCTACGGCCACCCGGTCAAGGTGTGGCGGAACGTCGGCCGCGGTGACGCTGCGCGACCCGTCCAGATGGGCGGCTGGCTGGCGCTTCGTCCCTCGCAGACCGGCCCGAACCGCGACGCGATCGGTGGCTGGATCGAGGTCCGGGTGGGTAAGGCCACGCTGCGGCGCGAGCTGACGATCGGCGGCGGCCATGGCGGTGGCCAGCTCGGCCGGGTCCATTTCGGGATTGGCGGTGCGGACGCAGCAGAGGTCCGCGTCTTGTGGCCCAACGGTGAACCCGGACCCTGGATGCAAATCGGGGCCAACGAGTTCGCCGACATCGAACGTGGCGCGTCCGCGCCGCGGGTGTGGCAGCCTTCGACCGACTGAGGGAGTGACCCGCCAGATGACCAGGGCCCGACTCGCGCCATTGACCCTGCCGGACTTCGGGATGCCCGACGAACGGCCGGACATCGCGGCCTCGACGTATCTCGAGCGAATCGACCGTCTTCGGGCGCGAGCATCCGAGGCGAGCTTCGATGTGCTCGTGATCTACGCCGACCGCGAGCACAGCGCGACGGTTTCGTGGCTGACCGGGTTCGATCCACGGTTCGAGGAGGCGATCCTGATCGTCGGCGCGCAGTCCGGTGCGGACGACGAGCCCGCCATCCTGGTGGGTAACGAATGCTGGGGAATGGCCGGTGCTGCCCCCGTATCGATGCGTCGACGCCTCTTCCAGGACCTGAGCCTGCCAGGCCAGCCACGTGACCGCTCGACGCCACTGGCCGAGATCCTGGCCGCCGAGGGTGTTGCTGCCGGAGGTCGGGTGGGCGTGGTCGGCTGGAAGACGTATGCGCGCCCTGAGCAGATCGAGGCGCCCGCCTTTCTCGTGGACGCGATACGCGCCCTGACGGGCCCCAACGGCATCGTCCACAACGCCACGGGCCTGCTCATCGACGCCGCGGACGGACTCCGCGTGATCAACGAGGCCGAGCAGCTCGCGGCGTTCGAATACGCTGCCTGCCAGACCTCCCAGGGCGTGAGTAACCTGCTCTTCGGGCTCCGCCCGGGCATGACCGAACGTGAGGCGGTCCGGCTGCTCGACTGGAATGGATCACCCCTGTCCTGCCACCTGATGTTGTCGAGCGGACCGCGCGCGTCCCTGGGTCTGCTCAGCCCCGGAGACCGGACTATCGAGCGGGGCGACCGCTTCACCACGGCGTTTGGCGTGTGGGGCGCGCTCACCTGTCGCGCCGGCTTCGTGGTCGAGGACGCGGCCGAGCTCCCGGCCGGGATCGGCGATTATGTCGACCGACTCGTCGGACCGTACGTTGACGCCGTCGCCGAGTGGTACGAGTCCCTCCGGATCGGCCAGACGGGCGGAGCGCTCCAGGAGATCGTCGATCGCAGGCTCGGCGACCCGTTCTTTGGCATCTTCCTCAACCCCGGGCACCAGATCTCGCTTGACGAGTGGGTGAGCTCGCCGATCTGGCCCGGCTCGACGGTCGAGCTGCGATCCGGGATGGCCTTCCAAATGGACATCATCCCGGCGACTGGGACCGACTACTTCACGACGAACATCGAGGATGGCATCGCGCTTGCCGATGAGGCCCTCCGAGCGGAGATGGCGGACCGCTTCCCCGGTGCCTGGGCGCGGATCGAGGCGCGCCGTTCGTTCATGCGGGACATCCTGGGGATCGCGTTGCACCCCGACGTCCTGCCCTTCTCGAACATCCCGGCCTACCTGCCTCCGTTCCTGCTTCGACCGGATCGCGCGATGACGCTCGCTGGTTAGGCCGCAACCGACGGGGGCATTGAAGCCTCGGGCTCATCGTCGATCGGGTCGGACGAGGCGTTCTCGCGCCGGGCCAGGAACGTGAACGGTATCGCCAGCGTCTGGACAATCCCCGAGACGACGTATGAGGCCGGATAGCCGTAGATATCGGCGGTCCGGCCGAGCGCCGGCTGAGCGACGACGCCCCCCGCCGAGCCAAGCAGTGAATCGAAGGACAGGACGGTCGCCCGCTGATCGGACGGGATCAGCCCGTTGATGAAGGCTTGGCGCAGCGGCATCTCGAACGCAAAGATCAGCGCCCAGAGCGCGAGCAACACGAGCGCGACGACGAAGTCCTGGATGATGCCGATCGCCACGAGCAGGACCACGTTGAGGAAGCCGCCCAGGAGCAGGGCATGGGTCCGGCGGCTGAACAGTCGTCGGAAGGGGGCGACGAGCAGGCCCCCGACGATCTGGGCTCCGGCGATCAAGGCCGCCGCCAGGCCGGCGATGCCATACGCCGTCGCATCGCCGTAGAGCTCGAGCAGATACGGCTGCGTTGCATAGAACGCGTAGAAGCCAACGCCCACGGTGAATGGCGATGACAGCATCAGCCAGCGGACCGGCGGGTTGCGGAAGCCGCTGTCCACGGCGCCGCGGAGCACCGTCCTGACCGCGGCCACGGGACTGGCCTCGCGATCCGGCTTGAAGCCCAGATCGTGCATGAACCGCCAGGCGATCACGAGCGTCACCCCGAGCATTGCGGCGCGGACCAGGTACGGGACGCCGAGATCCGTCGCCTGGGCGATCACGCCGCCAGCCACCGATCCCACGAGCATCGCGATGCCGCCCACCGTCTGCGCCCGGCCGAAGACGGACTCGAGACTGCCCGTGAACCCGGTCGCGGACAGCGCATCCACCAGCCACGCCTCGGTCGCGCCCGAGAAGAAGGTGAACCCGAGCCCGAGCAGGATGGAGGCGACGGCCCACCCGATCAGCGGCGCATGGACCTGCCACATCACCAGGTACAGGAGCGTGGACAGCAGGAGGGTCGCGGCACCCAGCAGGAACGAGAACCGCCGGCCGCGCGTATCGGCCACGACCCCGGTCGGAACCTCGAAGATGACCTGGCCGACAGCAAAGAACGCGTTCGCGGCGAATGCTTCGGTGTTGCTCAGCCCGGCATCGAGGAGGAAGAGAGTGTTGATCCCCCAGATGAACGACGCGGCGAGCGTCGTCAGCAGCGTGAGCAGGAGATAGGTTCGCTGAACCCGTCGGACATCGTAATTCACGGCGCCCGCACTCTACCGACCGAGCGCGGGTCGCGTACGATTCCTCGATGGCTGGCGACGCCACCGATGATGAGCTGCACATCGTCGACGATCCGGTGGGACGACGATACGAAGCGCGTCTCGGCAAGCGGGTGGTCGGATACGCCGCGTACCGGCTCGTCGATCACGACCGGTTGATCCTGTACCACACCGAGATCGATGCGGCGTTCGAGGGCCAGGGCATCGGCAGCCGCCTCGCGGCCGGCGCCCTGGACGACGTTCGCAGGCGCGGGGTCCGCCTCACGGTCAGGTGCCCGTTCATCGCGGCTTACCTCAGGCGTCACCGCGAATACGACGACCTGCTGCCGCCCGGAGCATGACTCGGGAAGCCTGCGTCACGCCCGTCACCATCCGGTGGCACACTGCGCTCCATGGACGCCTGCGACCATCTCACCGAGGCGCTCGAGGCGCCGATTGTCACACCGGCCGATGGCTGCGAGGACTGTCTCGCGATCGGCGGGTGGTGGCTCCACCTGCGCCAGTGCATGGCCTGCGGCCGGGTCGGCTGTTGCGACGAGAGCCCCAACCGCCATGCGTCCGGTCACTTCGCGGCGGTGGGTCATCCCGTGATCCGCTCGATCGAGCCGGACGAGTCGTGGCTGTGGTGCTTCCTCGACGAGGAGGGCGTCGAGCCCGCCTGAGGTGGCGTTGGCCGTCAGCGATCCTGGCCGGCCTCGCGGACGGCATCGTCGGTCGCCGACTCGCCTTCCCGATGGCCTTCGGGCGATGACCCCTCCGGGCTCGCAGGCCCGGACCGGGTGGCTACGGCGGACGCCCGTTCATCCTTGGGCCCCAGACCGCCCGGGATAGTCTCAGCCACGCGTTCCGGTTTCCGGCCGATGTACGCGCCCGGATCCGTCGCCTCCTGCTCGTGGGGGGATTGTGCCGCGGTGTTCGAACGCTGCTCATCCATTTGCGGTCTCCTTCAACGCGATCGGCAATCAGCTCGACTTTGCGGCCACCCACGCGGGCTCGCCTTTCGACGCAACACTTTCATGGCCGACACGCAAGGGGCGCGTGCCACGTCCGCGGACGGCTTGCGCCTCCGTTTCAACGGCCAGCGCAATCCGTCCGAGCGCGCAGGATCCGTTCCCTCAGGCCAGTCGGCGCAGCGCCGAGCGCGCCGCGTGATACCCGCACATGCCATGCACCCCGCCACCGGGCGGCGTCGACGACGAGCCGATGATGATCGACGGGTTGGGCGTGGCATATGGGTCGATCAGCCGACGGGTCGGGCGTGTGAACAGCTGACCGAGGTCCAAGCGTCCTCCGGCGATATCGCCGCCGAGGTTGTTGGCGTTGTATGCCTCGAGGTCAGCCGGCCCGTGCCTCGCAATCGCCAGGATCCGCTCACGGAAGCCGGGCGCGAACCGTTCGATCTG
This sequence comes from Candidatus Limnocylindrales bacterium, assembly GCA_046712485.1. Taxonomy (GTDB): domain Bacteria; phylum Chloroflexota; class Limnocylindria; order Limnocylindrales; family CSP1-4; genus SPCO01. The sequence continues at coordinate 3,979 of JBKKCW010000179.1, read as the reverse complement.
GGCCACGATGCGTTCGGTCATGTCCAGGGCCGATCCGTTCGGAACGTGGCAATACGCCCACACGGTGTTTCGACCGTCGGGGGCGCGGGTCCGATCGAACCGGCTCGTCTGCGTGAGCAGGACGAACGGCCGGTCCGGTTCACGACCCCTGGCCACGAGTCCCTCCGCGCGTGCGATCTCCTCGAGGGTCCCGCCCAGGTGGATCGTGCCAGCCTCATCGAGCTCCGGCGCCCGCCACGGGATGTCACCCTCGATGGCGAGATCAAGCTTGAACACGCCGGCGCCCCGCCGGTATCGCTCGAGCTGAGCGCGGTACCCCATGGGGAGATGGTCGCCCGCGATCGCGGCGAGCCGTTGCGGGGCCACATCGAGGATCGCGACTCGATGGGACGGCAATGCATCGAGGCTATCGATCCGTCGATCGACAACGATCGTTCCGCCATGAGCACGGAGCTCGGCGGCCATGACCTCCGGCAATCGACCAGCTCCGCCCTCGGGAAAGGGCCAGCCGTCCGCGTGGGCCGCGCCAAGCAACACGACGGCAGCGGCGGCGCTGACCGGTTCGGTCAGACCGAGGATCGAATGGGCCGAAACCCCGGCCAGCAGGGCTCGCGCACGCTCCCCCTTGAATCGGCGGGTCACGCTCGTAGCCGACCGAATGGCCTCCAGTCCGAACCGAGCCAGGCGAAGCGCGCGCAACGGCGACAGCGGCACATGGAATGGCGCCAGGATGTCCGGCAGGAGCGTCTCCCAGTCGTCCACCAACGGGTCGAACAGGCGGCGGTAGACCCCCGCGTCGGCGGGGTTGCCGAGTCCCGCCGCCGTCCGGGCCACGCCGCCGCGGACCATGACCGCACTCCCGTCGTCGAGGGGGTGACCGAGGGCCGCCGGCGGATCGATCCAGCGGAGCCCACGGGCCTCGAGGTCGACACCGGCAAAGAAGGGCGACGTCCGCCCGAACGCGTGGATCGAGCTGCACACGTCGTGGACGAACCCCGGCAGCGTCAGCTCAGCCGATCGCGACCCGCCGCCGACGGTCGCCGCGGCTTCGAAGAGCTCGACCGAATGCCCGGTCCGGGCGATCTCGATAGCGGCCGCCAGACCGTTGGGGCCGCCACCCACGACGACCGCGTCGAACGCCGTCGGACCGCTCGTCAACTCAGGCCCACCCGTCGGAGGTCGTCCAGGCGGACCGCCGGTAGATAGTCACTCTCGAACGTCCTGACCCACCATGCTCCGCTCGCTCGACGCTCGTGCCACGTCGTGAACCGGTAGCGGAAGAATCGCGCCCGAACGAGCATCGGCGGCGTGTCTGGGAATGGATTCCGACGGATCAGCCGGAGGGTCGGGCCGTCACCCTCGAGCAGCCGTGCCAAGAACCGCACGAACCAGTCGCCGCCGTAGCGTGGCGAGAGTGGGATGAACCAGAGCAGCCAGTCCAGGCGAAGGTGATACGGCGCGACCTGGGGCGGCAGGCGCGAGGGATCGTCGGGTTTGCCCTTGAACCCGTACTCGCGCCAGACAGCGTCGGGCCCGGGCAGCGAGGCATCGCTGCCTTCGATCACGAGCTCGATCCGCTCCCGACTCACCGACCCGAACGCTCCATACGTGTTGACAAGTCTGAACGGATTGAACGAGGCGTTCATGGCCTGGCGCCGACTGGCCATGTTGCGGATCGGCCACCAGCTGAGGATCGCGATCGTGACGGTCAGGACCGCGACCGCGACGTTGAACCAGTCCGGTGCTGGCCTGAACGCGGCACTCGTGGCAGGGAATGGGTCCGCCACGGCGGCGACGATGGCCAGGATCGTGACCCAGTTCAGCCAGGCGTAATTGCCGCTCACCACGAGGTACAGCTGCGTCCCGATCATGAGCAGCGCTGCGACGGACGCGAACGGCTGCGGCAGAAAGAGTCCGAATGGAAGCACGAGCTGCGCGACGAAGTTGCCGATGACCTCTGCGCGGTGGAGCGGTCGCGGCAGTCGATGAAAGACCCACGACAGCGGGTTGGGCATGGGCTGGGTCTCGTGGTGGAACTCCATGCAGGTCAGATCTCGCCAGCAGCGATCGCCGCGGAGCTTGATCAGACCGGCCCCGAACTCGACGCGGAGAGCAAGCCAGCGGAACGCCACGAGCACGAGCCACGGCGGCGCGATCTCGTCGTTGCCGAGGAAGATCGCCAGGAAGCCTGCCTCGAGCAGGAGCGATTCCCAGCCGAAGCTGTAGAACGTCCCGCCGATGTTCGAGATCGACTGGTAGAGGACCCACAGGATGGACCAGGCGGCCATCGTCACGGGCAACGGCGCGCCCTGCGGGAGGCCCAGGACGAGGGATGCCGAGATCGCCACACCGGTCCAGGCCACGATCGAAAGACGACGGTCCGAATAGCCCCAATGGAACAGCGACGGGGCGTCGAAAAACCGCGCCCGAGCCAGGAACGACGGCGCCGGTTCGAGGCCGCGTTCACCGCACAGGGCGGGGAACTGGCGGATCGCCACGATGAACGCGACCAGGTAGATGAGCGCGAGGCCACGCTCGATGACCAGCCGGGCGATCGTGTACTCGGGTGCGGCGAATTCAGGCATGGGCCATGCGTCGGCGGACGATCGACGCGAACCATGGTCGCACCGCGCGCCCTTGATCGGCTCACACGACGGCGGGACTCGATCGCACGGGCATGACACTCGATCGCCAAGGGCGTGAGATCGGGCCCACCGTCATGAGGTGCACGCCGTGGTACGACGTGGATTGACCGGTCCGTCGTGGCCCGGGCGGCTGGGGCAGGTCCTCTGCCCGCGGACGTCGTCGACACGGAACCAGCCCGTGGCCGTGTTGTGCCTGGCAGACAGCACCAACGCCTCGGAAGGGGCGCCGGGCGAGCGTGAAGACCAAGTCTGCGGCCTGCCAGGCACGGATCCTGGGCAAGGACCGATAACTGGGGCCCTCGATGCCTCTTTGCCGACTGCCAGGCACAACACATCACGAGCGGGACACGAGCCGGACCGGGCGGCTTGTCCGCCGTGACAGCCGGCGTAGAATCTCTGGTCATGACCAGCACGCTCACGACAGTCATCCAGGCTGCCGTTCCGGCTGGCGTGACCATGGAGGTGCCCACGTGAATGCGTTCATCGTGGACCTCGAGAACAAGCCCGGCGAGCTCGCCAAGCTAGCGGAGGCGATCGCCGGCCAGGGCGTCAACATCACCGGCTTCACCGGCGCAACGTGCGGTGATAACGGGTCTGTCGCCCTCATCACCAACGACGAGGCTGCGACTCGCCGTGCATTGACCGACGGGCGCTGGACGTATCGCCCCGTCGAACTCGTGACTGCCGGACTGGCCGACAAGCCGGGAACCCTCGGCATGGTGACCCGCAGGCTGGCTGACGCCGGTGTCAACATCGAGGCGGCCATCCCGACGGGCACGTCCGGGGGCAACATCCATCTCGCGTTCGCCACCGACAATCCGTCAAAGGCCCGGGAAGCGCTCGGTGAATACTTGCTGACCCCGGCCCACAGCCGCTGATCGGTATCTGCGCAGCCACGGGCGGTGCGAGGCCGCCCGCGCAGGATCCGAAGCCCCGGGCTATCTTCGCTCGGGGCTTCGCCTTGGCCTCCCCCTTCCGGCGGCATGCCGCGTTGGGGGCCGACCGCCCGGAGGTCGTGCCAGCCCCCGCTTCCGCATATCGACTGCCACGGACCGTTAAGTAGGCTCTTCGGCGTAGTTGGCCGGCAAAGCGGATTCAAACGGCCGCCATCGGGTCGATACTGTCAGCACGTGCCCGTTATGCGGCTGCGGCTACGGCACGCGCCGCGTACCGGTCCGTGCGTGCCGTTATGCGCCCGCGGCGAAGGCTCGCGCCGCGTACCGGTCCGTACGTGCCGTTTTGCGCCTGCGGCTGCGGCACGCGCCGCGTACCGGTCCGTGCGTGCGGTTATGCGCCCGCGGCGAAGGCTCCGGCGCGCGCGCCCGGCCCGGGGC
>JBKKCW010000178.1:0-3900 GCA_046712485.1 Candidatus Limnocylindrales bacterium | reverse complement strand
ACCCTGGCCAACGAGTTTGCCGGCCGCGAAGATCCCGATCCGGTCGCACACCGACTGGACCTGGTTGAGCAGGTGGCTCGAGAGCAGCACTGCCAGGCCGCGGTCGCGGACGAGCGTCCGGAGGAGCTCCAGCATCTCGACGACGCCCAGCGGGTCGATCGCGGTCGTCGGTTCGTCGAGGATCAGCACATCGGGGGACTTGACCAGCGCATCCGCGATCCCCAGCCGCTGGCGCATGCCGCGCGAGTATGTTTCGACCAGGTCGTCGGCCCGGTCGTCGAGACCGACCTGGGCCAGGACGTCGTCGATCGCCGTTTCCGCTGCTGCTCCACGCAGCCCGTTGAGGCGGGCCGTGTAGCGCAGGTTCTGCCGACCGGTGAGACCGCCGTAGAACCCGACCGCGTCGGGGAGATAGCCGGCCCGACGCTTGACCAGCCGCGGCTCGCGCGCCGGGTCGAGGCCCACCACCCGCGCCTCGCCCTTGGTCGGCTCGGTCAGCCCGAGCAGCATCAGGATGGTGGTGGTCTTGCCCGCGCCGTTCTGTCCGAGGAGACCGAAGATCTCCCCCGGGTAGACGGCGAGATTCAGGTTGTCGACGGCGGTCAGGGAGCCGTAGCGCTTGGTCAGGCCACGGGTGCGGATGACCGGCTCAGCCGGGGCGGCGGCTGCCGGCTGTGGCGTCGACATGGCGACCCCGGTCATCGCCGGCCGTACCGACGGAACGTCCACCATAGCCCGGCGAGCACGAGTGCGATCAAGCCGATCCCGACGACGCCCCACAGGAGCGACGTCTCGATAGTGATGCGCATATCCGCTTCGGCGTTGGCCAGGTCCGAGCGGGCGTTGAAGGTCGCCAGATAGTCGCCGGCAATGGCGTTCCCCGACGGCGTCATGTGCGCCGTGACCTGGACCTCGCCCCCGGCCGGGACGGTCACTGTCGCCGGCTCGAATTCGACGTTCCAACCTGTCGGCGTGGAGGCCGAGAGCGTCACATCGGGGATGTCCGCGGTGCCGCCGTTGCGGAGCACCACGGACAGGTCCGTCTGCGAGCCCGCGGATGCATTGGCGCTCAGCCGCCCGTCCGGCGTCGTGAGCTCGAGATCGTAGCTGCCGGTGATCTCGACGGACAGTTGTGCCTCGGCGACCTTGTCGCCACTCGTTGCCTGGACCGTGATCGGATAGACGTCCGCGGGGGCATCCTGCGGGGCATCGACGGAGACCTCGATCGAGGTGGACGACCCGGCCTCGACGATTGCGCTGGCTGCCTGGGCCTGGGACGTGATCTGCGCATCGGCCGTCCAGCCGGGAGGCGCGGTGGCCGAGACGCCGAACGTCAGGTCGTCTGGCGTGTCGTTCCTGAGCGTCAGCGTGAAGCTGAAGCTGGCGTCCGTGGACCCCTTGAGCTCCGGGAAGTCTGTCGTCAGAGTGACTTCGCCGGCCGCGGTCGGGGTGACCCTGATGTCCACTGGGAGCGACGCGGTCGAACCGTCGCTCGATGCCTGAAGGGTCACCCGCTGCACGCCGTCGGCAGCGCCCTCCGGCACTGTCACGTCGACGGTCACCTCGGTCGCCTCCGCGCCGTTTGAATAGACGCCGTTGACCAGGAACCCGCCTCCCCGGATCGCAACCGTCCAATCGGCGGGAACCCCGTCGAGCGAGAGATCGACTCGCCCCGGGTTCTGCGTCTCGACCTGGACGGTCAGGCTGACCTTCGCGCCGGGCGCGACCTCGATGGCCGGATACGGCGTCGTCAACGTGACCGGATTGAGGGCTAGCGATACGGGCGCGGCAGCCAGTGCCGCGCCGAGTGCCAGCCAGCCCGCGAGGCCCAGCCTCGCCACCCTCGATCGCGCCAACGATCCCATGTCCATGCCAACCCTCCTCCACGTGATGCTCATCTATGTCGCCCGTCGAGCGCAGTGTCGCTCCCCAACCTGTGCGGGCCGGAGTTTGCCTCGTGTTTCGCGCGGATTCAACCAATCTTCGATGAAGAGACCGAAACCTTCGTTGACGTCATTCGGCGCATGGCCCATACTCCGATGCGTAACCCGTCTGACGCGTCGGCCAGGTTAGAGCGTTCATCCCACGCTCCCCGGACAGGACGCGCGACGATCATCGATCAATCGCTGGGAGCCAGGTAACGGCTCGGGCGAAACCGGACGCGCAGCCGATCGCTCATACCGCGATCACGGCGCGCCAGAAAGCTAAGAACAGAAGACCATGATGTCACGTTCAACCCAGTCGTCCGTCACCGGACGCGCGTCGGCCATGCGCCGGCTTCGTCGCCGGGCGTCGGCGGCAACGCAGCTCTACTGCGCCACCAACGGGTGCACGAGCTATCTCGAGCTCGATCGCGTCCGCGACGTGGCTCGTTGCCCGATCTGCGGGTACATTCGCCGCACCCACTGACGACCCGCGTCGCGCGGCGCGGGATCGCCGCGCGAGCCTGCGGAGCGCCGCTCATCCTCCTCGGGTACCGGCAGCCCGAGGTTTCCCCATGACAGCCCTTGTCAGTCTTGACCGAGCCCGCCTCGCCCAACTGATGGCCAGCGAGCTGGCACGGTTCGCGGCTGACCACCCTCGGTCGGCGGCGCTGCATCGGGCGGCGTCGACGAGCCTGCTCGACGGGGTGCCGATGCCCTGGATGGTCAAATGGGCGGGGCCGTTCCCGCTGTATGCCGACAGGGCTGCGGGCGCCCACATTGTGTGCGTCGACGGCCACGACTACGTCGATTTCTGCCTGGGGGATACAGGGGCGATGGCCGGCCACGGCCCGGCGCCCACGATCGCCGCCGTAGAACGGCAGCTCCGCCGCGGCGTGACCCACATGTTGCCGACCGAAGATGCGGCCTGGGTCGGTCAAGAGCTGACCCGCCGATTTGGCGTTGGATCGTGGCAATTTGCCCTGTCGGCGACCGACGCCAATCGCTGGGCCCTCCGCCTGGCGCGCCATATCACCGGGCGTTCCAAGGTGGTCGTCCACGACCATTGCTACCACGGCTCCGTTGACGAGGCGATCGCGATCCTCGACGAGACCGGTGCCGTGGTGCCGGTCCGCGGCTCTGTCGGCCCGGCGGTCGATGTGGCCGACACGACACGGGTCGTCGAATTCAACGATGCCCAAGGCCTCGAGGCGGCGCTGGCCGATGGCGACGTCGCGGCCGCGCTGATCGAGCCAGCGCTGACGAACGTCGGGATCGTGCTCCCTGAACCCGGATATCTCGATGCGGTCCGCGACCTCACCAGGCGCGCGGGAACCCTGCTCATCATCGACGAGACGCACACAATCTGCGCCGGACCCGGCGGTGCCACCGGTCTGTGGAACCTGGCACCGGATGTGCTCGTGATCGGCAAGACGATCGGCGGCGGCGTACCGTCCGCGGCGTATGGCTTCAGCGCCGAGGTCGCCGGCCGGATCCGCGGCTCGATCGCGGTAGAGGATTCGGACGTCGGCGGGATCGGCGGGACCCTGGCCGGCTATGCCTTGTCGCTCGCCGCGACCCGGGCGACGCTCGCCGAGGTCCTCACCGCTGAGGCGTTCGACCGGATGATCCCGCTGGCCGAGCGCTGGGAGGCAGGCGTCCGCGACGTAATCGCCGCGCGCGGCGTCCCATGGCACGTGACCCGCCTGGGTGCCCGCGCCGAATACCACTTCATGCTTGAACCCCCGCGAACCGGCGCGGAGCAGTGGGCACATGTCGATCCGGACCTCGAACGGTTCCTTCACCTGTGGGCGATGAACCGCCGGGTCCTGATGACGCCGTTCCACAACATGGCGCTCATGTCTCCAGCGACGGTCGGAACTGACGTCGATCGCCACACCGAGGTCTTCGCCGAGGCGATCCAGGCCCTCTTCGGCTGAGCGCTGGGGCGTGCGGGCGTGGCCGCCAGGGCGTGCGT
>JBKKCW010000177.1:0-4846 GCA_046712485.1 Candidatus Limnocylindrales bacterium | reverse complement strand
TGGGCGGACCTCTGGCTGGGACTCGATGTGGGCAGCGACATCGCGCTGGCCAACGCCGTCGCGCGCGAGATCATCGCAGAAGGCCTGGAGCACCGCGAGTTCATCGACCGCGCGACCGTCGATTTCGACGCCTACAAGGCGAAGGTCGAGTCGTATACCCTCGACTACGCCGAACGCGAGACCGGCGTCCCGGCCCTGGCCATCCGCGAGCTTGCCCAGGCCCTCGCCACCGCGCCGCGGGCAATGATCTGCTGGACCCTCGGGATCACCGAACACCACAATGCCGTCGACAACGTCCTCGCCCTCATCAATCTCGTCCTGCTGACCGGGCATGTGGGCCGCTATGGCTCGGGCGTGAACCCGCTCCGTGGCCAGAATAACGTCCAAGGCGGCGGCGACATGGGTGCCCTGCCCGATCGGCTGACCGGCTTCCAGCACGTGGAGAACGACGCTCTCCGGGCGAAATTCGACAAGGCCTGGGGCGTGACCGTCCCGCCGAAGCGCGGCTGGCACCTGTCTGGCATGTTCGACGCCATGGAGCGCGGGGACCTGACCGCGGTCTATTGCATCGGTGAGAACCCCGTCCAGTCCGAGGCGGACCAGCACCGGGCGATCGGCCTCCTCACCGGGCTCGAGCATCTCGTCGTGCAGGACCTGTTCCTGACCAGGACGGCCCAGCTTGCGGACGTCGTCCTGCCCGCCAGCGCGGCGTGGGCGGAGTCCGAGGGCACGGTTACCAACTCGGAGCGCAGAGTTCAACGCGTACGCAAGGCCCTCGACGCCCCGGCGGGCGCTCGTGACGACCTGGCGATCATCTTCGAGCTCGCCAACCGGATGGGCGCCGGCTGGGGGGACGCGGACCCGGAAACCGTCTGGAACGAGGTTCGCAGCCTCTCGCCCGTCCATGCCGGCATGAGTTATGCGAGGCTCGAGGCGGAGGGTGGGCTCCAATGGCCGTGCTATGACGAGACCCATCCCGGTGAGTTGTTCCTGCATTCGCGGCTGTGGGAGGATCCGGTCCCAGGCAACCGCGTGCCGTTCTCGCTGGTCGATCACGACCCGCCAGTCGACAAGCTGGACGCGGATTTCCCGATCCGCCTGACCACCGGCCGCCGGCTCGAGTCGTACAACACGGGCGTCCAGACCGCCAGCTACACCTCGCCGATGCGGCGCGGCGAGAGCCTCGACATCAGTCCAGAAGACGCCGCCTCGTTCGGCCTGGCGGACGGTGAGCGCGTCCGGGTCGTATCACGACGAGGTCAGGTCGAGGTTCCGATCCGAGTCGACGAATCGCTGCGACCTGGGCTGACGTTCATGACCCTGCATTTCCAGGACGACGTCGCCACGAACCTGCTGACGATCGACGCCACGGACCCAAAGACCGGCACGGCCGAGTTCAAGGCCACCGCGATCCGGATCGAGAAGCTCGCAATGCCGGTCGCGTCCACGTGAACCGCGTCGATGACTTGCGACCTCTGGACGTTTCCGGGCGAGGTCAGTCAGGGGTGATCACCGGAAGGCCAGCTGCTCGAGCGGCGACGGCTTGGCGATCGTCGTAGGTCACGAAGGCATCGACAGTTTCGAGGGCGAGAGCCGTCGCCACGTGGATCGCGTCCAACGTGCGCAGCGAGCTTGGAGCCAGCCCGCCGGCTCGCCGGCCCACCTCCGCATCGAGCTCGAAGACCTCGAAGCGATCGAAGATCGAGCTTGCGTGTTCGCGGTCATGGTCGCGCCGCGCAACGGCGCGCTGTGCCTCGATGAGACCCACCCGACTCGTCACCACTCTCTCGGCTTCGTGGTACCAGAGGAGCAGCGTAGACGAACCCGGCTCGTCGATGACGAGCTTGACGATCGCGGAAGCGTCGAGATAGGCGATCGCGGTCACCGGTCGTCCTCGTCGCGCATTTCCTGCAGGATCTCCGACAGGGAACGACCTGGGATCTTGGGTGGCGGCGGCAGGTCCTTGTGGCTCTGCCGTGCGGGCGTGATCCTGCCCTCCGCAATGAGTCGATCGATTACCGATGTGCCAGCGCGGGCACGCGGTCCAAGCTGCGCGATCGGCTGTCCATGCTCGGTCACCTCGAGCGTTTCGCCCTTCCTGACGCGATCGAGGTAGACGGACAGGTTCTGGCGAAGCTCTCGCACTCCAACGCGCGCAGGATGTTTCGTCGTTGTCTCGCTCATGTAGCACACAGTAGCACATCGATGCCGCCTGACTGAGAACGGCGCGCCGGCCGCAGAGGAGGACAGCGCTCGCGCGAAGCCGGCAGCCCACGAGTTCATCTTCCTTGTTGGCCGGATCATAGGCACCGTCGAACTGTGACAACCGCCGGTTTCGTGCGATGGATGGCTGCGGCGCCGGCAGTACACTCGGCTGCGATGGACCTGCACGTCATCGGCCCGCTGCCATCGCCCGCGGAGCGCGCCGCCGTCGACGCCGTGCTGGGGCCACCCGAGTCCGGCTGGATGGGCGGATCACGCAATCCCGCAACGGAGGGACATGCCGCCCGCGGCGGTCATGCGGCACGCGCGAGGCGATCCCTACTGCTCCCCGCGCTGCACGCGGTGCAGTCGAGGATCGGATGGATCAGCCAGCCGGCACTCAACTATGTGTCGCGACGGCTCGCGGTTGCGCCCGCCGAGGCCTATGGCGTCGCCACCTTCTACGCGCTGTTCGCGACCAAACCGCGGCCCCCGGTCGCCGCGCATGTTTGCGACGACATCGCGTGTCGATTGGCTGGTGCGGAGACCGTCTGCGCCGACCTCCAGCGCGCGATGGGCCCGGCAGGCGTGCCGGCTCGCGATGGCCGGGCGACGTGGCTGCGCAGCCCGTGTCTCGGCCTATGCGATCGCGCACCGGCCGCCCTGTTCACCATCGCCGGCGAACAGCCAAGCGCAGGTGCCGTGGCACCCGTCGATGCCAGCGGGGTCGTCGCGAGGCTGGAGCGGTGGGCCGCGTCAACCGGGTCCACCGCCAACCGCCCAAGGGAGACCACGGGCGACCGTCAGCCGTCGGCGACCAGGCTCCTCGCCCGGGTCGGCGTCGTCGATCCGTCATCCCTCGAGGACTACCGCACGCATGGCGGCTACGACGCCTTGGCGCGTGCCCTGCACATCGGGCCGGGAGCGGTGATCGCCGAGGTGACGGCCTCGAAGCTCGTCGGTCGCGGTGGCGCGGCGTTCCCGACCGGTCGGAAGTGGGCCGCTGTCGCGGCTCAATCGGCCCAACCGCACTATCTCGTCTGCAATGCCGACGAATCCGAGCCGGGGACGTTCAAGGATCGCGTCCTGCTCGAGGGCGACCCCTTCGCCGTCGTCGAGTCGATGACGATCGCCGCTTTCGCCACGGGCTGCGAGCTGGGCTACCTGTACATCCGTGGCGAGTACCCCGAGGCCGAGGCCAGGCTCGCCAATGCCAACGCAGCGGCGCGCGCCGCTGGCCTGCTCGGCGCGGACATCATGGGTTCCGGGTTCGGCTTCGACATCGAGCTCAGGCGCGGGGCCGGCGCGTACATCTGCGGCGAGGAAACCGCGCTCTTCGAGTCGATCGAGGGCCGGCGCGGGGAGCCGCGCAACAAGCCGCCGTTCCCGGTCGAGGTCGGGCTGTTTGGCAAGCCAACCCTGGTCAACAATGTCGAGACGCTCGTGAACATCCCGCACATCGTGCTCGAAGGCGGGGCGGCATACGCGGCCGTCGGCACGGAGGGCTCGACCGGGCCCAAGCTCTTCTGCCTGTCGGGCCATGTGGCGCGGCCGGGTGTCTATGAGGTCGAGTTCGGGGCGACGCTGCGCGACGTGATCGACCTAGCCGGTGGTGTGCCCGGCGGACGGCCGATCCGGACAGTCCTGCTGGGGGGCGCCGCCGGGGTCTTCGTGGGGCCCGATGCCCTTGATACGCCGCTCACCTTCGAGGCGACGCGGGCGATCGGTGCGACGCTCGGCTCCGGGGTTGTGATGGTCTTCGACGAGACCGCCGATCTCGTCGACACGCTGCGACGGATCGCCCAGTTCTTCCGCGACGAATCATGCGGCCAGTGCGTGCCCTGCCGGGTCGGCACCGTTCGCCAGGAAGAGCTGCTCGCGCGACTCGCGGCGGGCTCGCGGGTTCGATCAAGGGAGGAGGAGCTCGTGCTGCTCCGCGACATCGGGCAGGCGATGCGCGACGCCTCGATTTGCGGGCTCGGGCAGACCGCGTCTGCCGCGATCGAGTCGGCCTTGCGGCAGCCGGGGCTGGTGGCGCTGTGAGCGACGGGCTGAGCGTGGATCGCGATCCGGCGCCGGATCCTCTGTCGCCGCACGGGGGCCAGGCATCGGCTGCGCAACCCCTGACGGAGATCCTACTTTCGCCACCGGCGCGTCCGAGCCGGCCACCGGAAGCGCCAGCTGCGCCCGCCCGCGCGTCCGTCGCCCTCACGATCGACGGCGTGGAGGTTTCGGTGCCCTCGGGCTCGACCATCCTCGATGCCTGCCGGTCGCAGGGGCTCGATACGCCAACGCTCTGCTACGCGGAGAACCTGACGCCGGTCAATGTCTGCCGGGTATGTGTCGTGGAGGTCACCGGGTCACGCGTCCTGGTGCCCTCGTGCTCCCGGGCGGTCGAAGCCGGGATGGAGGTCCAGACCGACTCCGAGCGCGTCCGCCTCTCCCGGAAGCTCGTGCTGGAGTTCCTGGGTTCGTCCGTGGACACATCGCTGACCGGCCCGACGGTGCCGGACGGCTCGTTTGGCGCGATGGCCCAACGCTACGGAGCGGACCCCTTGCGGTTTGGCCGGCCGGCGCCCCCGGCGGCCCGTGGTGCGCGAGATGCCCAGGAGACGGGCCACCATCACGCGGCCACCGGAGACGA
>JBKKCW010000176.1:0-3709 GCA_046712485.1 Candidatus Limnocylindrales bacterium | reverse complement strand
GAGATCCACGCCCGCGAGGGCCTGGATCCCGCCGTATGCCTTGCGAAGACCGGCGACAGCGATCGCCGTGGGCGATCCGGACACCGATCGGCTGGTCACGATCGCTACTTGGCCTCGTTCTCGATCGGCTCGATGTTATTCGCCCAGTTGGCAATCTGGCCATCGACCAACGGCTGGTAGTACTCGCGCGCCCGTTCGGGCGACGCGGCCAGCTCTTCGAGCTCGGCGAACGTGAGCGGAGGCAGGTCAAACGGCTCCTCAACACTGTCCGCGGTCACGATCTCCGTGCCGGCGTCGAGGAACCCGCCGGCCGACAGGTCGACCGTGGTGGTTCCCCGGATCGTGTCGGCCAGGATCTTGATCGGCAGGTAACCCTGCATGAACGGTGTCTGGACCAGGATGACATACGCGTTGCCCGCCTTGATCTCGGCCAGGTTCTCGGCGGTCAGGTCGTAGCCACCTGACACGAACGGCGTGCTGGCGTTGGCCGCCTGGAGCTTGCCAAGACTCGCAATGTCCGGGGCACAGAGACCGATGAGGGCCTTGGCGTCCGGGTTGGCGGAGAGCAGCGCCTCCCATGCTGCGTAGTTCTCGTTGGCGGCGACCTTCACGTCGAATGGACCCAGGATCTCGATGCCTGACGCCGCGCCGAGCGCCTCCTGCACACCCTTGGCGCGGTTCTCCAACACCGGGAAGCCCGGGAAGCAGTTGCCAATGATCACCTTGCCCGTTGCACTTGCCCCGCCCAGCTTCTCGAGGACCTTTGCGCCGAGGATCCGACCGCTCTCGACGGACCGTTCGCCGACGTACGGCGCCTTGACCGAAGTCACGAGCAGGTTGAACTGGACCACGGGGATGCCCGAGTCGACGATCTCGTTCAACCCGCTGGCCATCGACTCGCCGGGCACCGACGTCGCGATGCCCTGGACACCCGCGGCGACAAGGGTCTGGACGGCCTTCAGCTGGGCATCCGCGTCCCCGCCCTCGGGACCGGTGACCTGGAGCTCCACATTGAGGTCGTCCGCGGCGGCGTTCGCGCCGTCGATGATCTGCTGGATGAACGGGTTTCCGAGCACGTGAGTCACGAACCCGATCTTGATCGAAGCGGGAGCTTCGCTCGCCGGGGCTTCGCTCGCTGGCGCCTCAGATGCCGGTGCTTCGGACGCGGGCTCCGCGGACGGTGCTGTCGACGCACCACCACCTCCACTACAGGCCGCGAACAGGAGCGCGAAAGCTGCCGGTAGCACCAGCCGCCGTCCGTTCGTTGTCATCATCCGTTGCTCCTCCTCAGATGACCGCTCGTACGGCGGTCGTGCTCGATGGACTGCGCGTGGCTCGTCGCTCGGATCGGGTGCCTCCTCTCATGCCCTGGCGTGGACGAACTCAGCCGAGATCGACCGCGTCCCGGGTACGTCGCTCTCGCTGGCGCCGAACCAGCTGGTCGACGGCGACCGCGACGATGATCACGGCCCCCGTCACGAAGGTGCTCCACTTGACATCGACACCCAGGAACAGGATCCCGGTGGTGATGACCTGGATGATCAGCGCGCCCACGACGGCGCCGACGATAGTGCCTCGCCCACCCGACAGCGGTGTTCCGCCAATGATCACCGCCGCGACGACGGGCAGGATGTAGTCGCCGCCGGTCACAGGGTCGATGGCTTCGCGAAACCCGAGGAACATCGCGCCGGTGAGGCCAGCAACCGCGCCCATCAGCACGAGAACGAGGATCCTGGTTCGGTCGACCGGAATGCCGGCGAGACGCGCCGCTTCGGGGTTGCTGCCGATCGCCTGGACGCGGTAGCCGAACCGCGTCCGGTGGAGCAGCAGGTGGAGCAGGACGGCAAGGACAAGGAACAGGATCGCAACGATCGGGATGAGGTCAAGCACCTTGATGTCGAACAGCGCGAAGAACGTGCTCGTCTTGTCCTGCGGCACAACGGCCCGCGACTCGTTGACGACGAGGCTCAGACCGCGAAACGCCGAAAACGTACCGAGCGTGACGATGATCACCGGGATCCGCAGCCAGACGGCAAGCAGGCCGTTGACAAATCCGAGCAGGCCCCCAAAGGCGATCCCGATCCCCGCGGCGATCCAGGGGTCGATCCCGGCGACCATCGCCTTGGCCGCGATGACGGCTGAGAAGTTGAACATCCAGCCGACCGACAGGTCGATATCACGGATCGCGACGACAAAGACCATCGCCAAGGCCAGCATTCCGATGAACGCGGCGCCCGAAAGCTGCTGGAACAGCGTCGTCGGCAGGAAGAAATTGGGCCGCAGGACGCCGACGATGACGACGAGGGCCAGCAGAGCGGCGAGGACGCCGGATTCGTCCGGAAGACGGCGCCACTGGCGCGAGCTGACCCGCTCGGCGACCTCGCCGGCGGGGAGCGGGTCGGTCGCGGACGTTCCGGCGGTCACGTGTCTCCTCGCCTCGCGATCTCGCGGGCCCACGCGTTGACAGAGGTTCCCTGGACCGGCACAACGCGTACCCTTCGCCTGTCAAGAACGATACCCGAAACGTTTCCGGTTCGTCCTGTCGGACCCGCCAACCTCATGTGGGGCGGACCCTGGCCCACGCCGCAAACACCTCAGGCGCCTGAGCCCTCAAGCCGGTGAGAGGACAGACCGAAAGACCCGGCCAGCCTTGAGATCCTCGAGCGCGTCATTGGCGTCCTCGAGTGGCCGGATCGTCTCGACCAGGTGGCCGACGTCGATCGTGCCGTCGAGATACAGGTCGACCGCGTCGCGGATGTCGTCGGGTACGAAGCCGCGCGAGCCGAGAACCGACAGCTCTCGCCAGAAGATGTCTACGGCGCGAGCACGGAACTGGTCGATGCTTGACCCGATCAGCACCACCCGGCCCCCCGGGCCACCCATCGCGATCGCCTGCTCGTCGACCGCGGCCGAGCCGACACACTGGATGACGACGTCCGGGCCGTGTCCGCCGGTGAGAGCCTTGACGGCAGCCACGGGATCACCTTCATCGGCCGCGACGGTCTCGTCGGCTCCCAGCCCCCGGGCCAGCCGCAGCTTGGCCTCCGAGCGGGTCACGGCGATGACCCGCGCCCCGAACGCCTTGCCCAGCTGAACGGCATTCGAGCCGAGCCCGCCGACCCCGAGCACCACCAACGTCTCGCCCGGCTGCAGACGAGCCACGCGCTTGAGTCCGTGCAGCGGCGTGGCGACCGCGTCGGTAAGCACCGCCAGCACCGCGGGAGGGACGACGGCACGTGGCCGGACCAGGGCATCGGGTGGTCGAAGGACGTACTCGGCAAACGCTCCGTCGACGTCGACGCCCATGCGCCGGACAGCGGGGCTTATGTTCGGCCTGCCTCGAGCTGCCCACGGATCCCCTGGTGGGGTGGTTATGTAATAGAGCGCGACCTGGTCGCCGACCGCAAAGCCGGCCACGTCGTCCCCTAGCTCGTCGACGACTCCAGCCGCCTCGTGGCCAGGAATGACCGGCAGCTGGATCCCGGGCCCAAAGCCGCCCTTCTGCAGGAACACATCCGAGCCGCAGACGCCGCAGGCCTCCACCCTGACCCGAACCTCCCCGGGGCCGGGTTGCGGGATCGGTCTAGTCGTCAGGCGGAGCGGCGCCCCGACAGCCGGGAGCTCAACCGCGCGCATCGTGCCGCTGTTCACGATGCGTCAATACATCAGGAAGCCGCCCGACACGTTGAGCGTGGCACCGGTGATGTAC
>JBKKCW010000175.1:0-5902 GCA_046712485.1 Candidatus Limnocylindrales bacterium | reverse complement strand
GTCCCGACCGTTCCATGCCAAGTGTCGCCGTGGTGACCGCGAGGCGCGATGTCGCGAGTCACACTCGGCCGGCCGACTCGGCAGACGCGCGGAGTGAGGGTGGATCGGCTCCCGAGGACCTTCCGAGGCCGGCTAGGAGGCCGTTGGAACCCGCCATTCCGCGCCCAACGGTTACCAGGCCGACAAATGGCAGGGTCCTCCAAGGCCGTCACCCGCACCGCCCCCGCACCGGCCGCTCATCGCCGGCCTTGGCCCAAGTCAGGCGGCCGCGCGATGCCTTTCGCCGGCCGCTACTTCGCTGAGGACCTCGAGCGCCCGCTCGAGCGTCGGGTCCTCGCCCGCTGGCACGGGGTCGGGCAGCGTCACGACAACGTCCGGGGTAAGCCCGACCTCGTGGATCCACCGCTTGTCGGGCGTCAGCCAGCGGGCGACGGTCAGCCGGAACGCGCCACCCTCGCCGGATAGCTCCTGCCACTGCTGGACGGTGCCCTTGCCGTATGACACTTGCCCGACAAGCGTGGCACGGCCGGAGTCCTGGAGCGCGCCCGCCACGATCTCGCTCGCCGACGCCGTCCCCCCATCGATCAGACAGACGATCTCGATTGCGGGATCCGTGGCGACGCCACCAGGTAGCGCCTCGGTCGCGACCTGGCCTTCGTCCGCATCCTGGTCCCAGAAGATGACACCCGAGCCGATGAACTGGCTGGCGATGGTCCGGGCGGCCGTCACGTATCCACCGGGATTGCCGCGCAGGTCGAGGATCAGCCTGGTCCGATCCTCGCCAAGATGGGCTGCCACGGCAGTCTTGAGCTGCTCGGCAGCCGAGTCGGAGAAGCCCGCTAGCCGGACATACCCGACAGACCCGCCCGCGAGCGCCTTGCTCTCGACTTCCTTCGATTGCACGATGTCGCGGGTGATCGAGAGCTCGAATGGCGCGCCGCCGCCTCGGACGATCGTCAGCCGCACGACGGTGCCCTTTGGTCCTCGGATACGGTCTCGCGCACCGTCAACCGTCAGGCCGTCCAGGATCGCGCCGTCGGCCGCGAGCACGACGTCGCCCGCGAGCAGCCCGGCGAGCCTCGCGGGGGAACCCTCCAGCGGTTCTGTGATCACGAGTCGACAGTCCGGTCCGAGGGGCGTACAGCCGCGCGTGCCATCGAGGGATTGGGTGGCGATCTCCGCGCCAATCCCCTCGAACTGGCCGCTGATCCCCTGGAGGCTCTTCCGGTATTCCTCTGACGTCATGTACGCCGAGTAGGGGTCGCCAAGCGCATCGATCATCCCGCGTATGGCGCCCTGAATCAGGGTCTCGCGGTCGACGTCCTCGCCGGCATAGCGTTCCCTGATCGTGTCGTAGGTATCCCAGAACGGCGTGAACGCCCCCTCTTCGAAGGCCGGGGTGCCCGGTTGGACGGCCGATTGGCGGCCCATGGAGTAGCCGGACATGAAGAGCGCGGACCCGCCGAGGATGAGGACGACCGCGATGGCCAGGGGGAGCGCCCGGATCCGTCGGTCCGCTGGATGCACGGCGGGTGACACCGCCCCGACGGGCGCTTCGAGTTGGAGGACAGGCTCGGTGTCGGCGGCGTGCATGCGGGACCTGATCGGCTGGGTGACGGCTGGGTGACGGCTGGCGGAGCGAGACGTGGGGAGCGGCGACTAGGGTACACGCAAACCGTGCGATTGCCAGCCCGTGACTCCTACTCGTGGCACCGTCCGGTGCGCCGACGCAGCAGCATGGTCAGCGGATCAGGTAGGTTCGCACCGAGACCCAGGAACCGAGCACGCCGAGACCCAGCCCGGCGCCCAGGACCAGCACGACGAGATCGCGGGTAAGTGTCCCGAATTGGAGCGGGAGGACCCGGAAGAACTCCACCATGAACCCGCCGATCGGGTCGGCGACCGCGGCCAGCACGCCGAGTGCGAGCAACGCCCCCAGCAATCCGACGAACGCGCCCTCGAACACGAAGGGCCAGCGGATGAAGGCGTCCGACGCACCGACGAGACGCATGATCTCGATCTCCGCGGCCCGTGCCACGACCGCGAGGCGGATGGTGTTGACGATGATGAACAGGACGATGATCCCGACGACGAGCAGCACTACCGTGCCCGCTGTTCGAAGGATCCCCGTGACCGTGAGGACGCGCTCGACGAGGTCCTCGATGTTGATCACGTTCCGAATGTTCGGATCGGCCCGCAAAGCGTCCCCCACGGCACGCACGTTGCCTGGATCGACAAGCTTGACCTCCAGGCTGGCGTAGAGCGGGTTGGAGTCGAGATAACGCGTGAGGTCCTCGCGGCCCTGGGCGGTCATCGACGCGCGGAAGTTCTCGAGGGCGTCATCGCGGCTCACGTAGGTCACATCGGCCACTTCGGGCATCGCCTCCAGCTGCGCCTGCAACGCAGCGATCTGGTTGGCCTGCGCGTTGGGCTGGAGGTAGCTGACGATCTCGACCTTCTGCTCGGTGAACTGGAGGCCCGCCAGCAGGCCCGTCTGGATGATCCAGAAGCCAGCCAGCAGCAGGAGCATCAGGACCATCGTGGCGGTCGCCGCGAGGCTCATGACGGCGTTTCGCCAGAAGCCCTGCCAGGCGCGCGTGAGGCTGAACAGGACGAACGAGATCACCGCTCAGTCCTCGATGTGGTAGGCGCCGCCCACCTCGTCGCGGATGACCCGCCCTTCTTCGAGCGCGACGACTCGGCGCCGCAGCGCCGTCACGACCTGGGCGTTGTGGGTGGCCATCAGGACCGTCACGCCGAGCTCGTTGATCCGAAGCAGGAGCTGGAGGATCTCCCAGCTGATGAGCGGGTCGAGGTTGCCCGTGGGCTCGTCGGCGATGATCAGGCGCGGGTCGTGGACGAGCGCACGAGCGATCGCGGTTCGCTGCTGCTCGCCGCCCGACAGTTGCGCGGGGACCTGCTTCGCCTGTCCGGTGAGGCCGACAAGCGCGAGCACCCGATCGACGGCCGGCGCGATCTCGCGGCGTGGCGTGCCCGTCACCTCGAGCGCGAACGCGACGTTCTCCCAGACCGTCTTGGTCGGGAGCAGTTTGAAGTCCTGGAACACGATCCCTATCTTTCGACGGACCTTCGGTACGTGACGGCGCGGCAGGTGGGCAAGGTCGTGACCGTCGAGCACGACGTCGCCCCGCGTGGCGATCTCGTCGCGGATCAGCAGCTTGATGAGGGTCGACTTGCCCGCCCCCGATGGACCCACCAGAAAGACGAAATCGCCCTCGGGTATCACCAGGTCCACGTCACGCAGCGCCAGCTTCCCGTTCGGGTACCGCATGGTGACGTCGTGGAGGACGAGGAGCGGCCGTTGTCGCGCGGCCTGGGCGGGGCGTCTCCCGAGGACTCGGCTCCGAATCGATCGGCTGGGGCGCGGTGGTGTGGCTGTGATCAAGGAAGGCTCCGCGGTCGTCGTCTCGGTCTGGCGTCGGCCGGTTGGCTACGCCGGTTGGACTCCGTTCGCGGGCACGGCTGAGGGAGCCACATTGATGGTCAGGCCACCACCAAGGTTGCTGTCGCGGCTGACGGCCTGTCGCGGCTGACGGCCTGTCGCGGCTGACGGCCAAGCTCGCGTCGGGTTGTCAGAGGAGGCCCGGCGAGATGGGCAGGTAGCGCGCGAAGTCGGCGAAGGGGCGATCCCAGCAGAGAAGGACCGGGAATCGATCGAGCCGGAAGCCAGCGCCGAGGCATGCTGCGAGCGCCTGATCCGACGCGCCCGGTATCCAGGTTGCGAACGCGCCGCGCGGCGTGACCGCCGACGTCAGGTGGCCGAGGATGGGCGCGATGAGGGCGTCATCACGGGCGGCGATCGGCCCGAGCCGACCGGCCTCACCCGCATAGCCGTAGCCGAGCGGGTTCCCATCCGGGCCGTGGTAGAGCCAGCCCCAGCGGTTCTCCGTTCGGAGGAATCGATGATCCATCGCGTGCGCGGCGCCCAGGACCTCACGATCGAGGTCGTCGACGGCCGCCGCGAGTCGTCGATGACCGTCGCCATCGCGCCGACCGGCCACCAGACTGTCGAACGATGTCGGGACGACGCCGGAAGGCAGCGTGCCAAAGGCCTCGGGTCGCTCTGGCAGGCCCGTCAGATTGAACAGTGGCATTCGGGGCGCGATCCCGTAGGTGGCGTACAACGCGTTCGAGATGGGCTGAGCGCTGTCCGTGGCGGTCGCCCTGGCGATTGCGCCGTCAACCGGAAGCACCTTCGCGAGCAACCGACGACCGACGCCGGCGCCCTGGTGCTCCGGAAGCACGAACAGCATCGACAGATACCAGATCCGATCACGTGAGATGGCAGAGGCGAACCCGACGACACGCCCGTCGGCTCCCTGCGAGGCGACGACGAACCGCTCCGGGTCCGTCGCCCGCAAGTGCGTGAACAGTCGGACGATGGGGTTCACCTCGGGCGGTATCTCGCCCTGGCCCAGGTGCACGATGTAGTCGTTGATTGCCGTGCGCCAGATCCCCGCGCACGTCTCGACCTCGCCGGCCTCCGCCTGCCGATAGATCAGCTGGTCTGCCCGCGCCGGCGACCCAGCCGACAGGGTCACGACGCGACGGCCTCGTCGCCCAGGGCCCGTTCGAGCTCGGCCTGCATGAACGCGTCAAGGTCGCCGTCGAGCACGGCGCCGGTGTTGCCAGTTTCGTGGCCCGTCCGCAGGTCCTTGACCATTTGGTAGGGATGCAACACGTAGCTGCGGATCTGGTTCCCCCACCCCGCCTCGACGTGTTCGCCCTTGAGCTTGCGGACCTCGGCCTCCTTTTCCTCGAGCGCCTGCTCGAGCAGCCGGGCCTTGAGGACCTTGATCGCCATCTCCTTGTTCTGGGTCTGCGACCGCTCGTTCTGGCTTTGCGCCACGATCCCGGTCGGCAGGTGGGTGAGTCGAACCGCCGAATCGGTCTTGTTGACGTGCTGGCCACCCGCCCCCTGCGAGCGGAAGGTATCGACCCGGATCTGGTCCCAGTCGAGCTCGATCTCGACGTCTTCGTCCGCCTCCGGCAGCACCTCGACGAGGGCGAACGTCGTCTGGCGGCGGTTCTGCGAGTCGAACGGGCTGATCCGGACGAGCCGGTGCACCCCGCGTTCCGCCTTGAGCCAGCCGTACGCCCGCCGCCCATTGACGGCCACGGTCACGCTCTTGAGACCCGCCTGCTCGCCCTCCTGCTGGTCGAGGATCTCGGTCGGGAAGCGATGCCGCTCGGCCCAGCGGAGATACATGCGAAGGAGCATCTCGGTCCAGTCGGTCGCCTCGGTCCCGCCAGCGCCGGCGCTGATCGAGAGGAGTGCCGGTCGGTCGTCGTACTCGCCGGAGAAGAGGAGAGCCGTGCGTTCGCGCGTGTAGTCGGTCTCGAGCGAAGCGGCGTCACGGTCGAGCTCGGCCTCGAGGTCGGTGTCGGGGGCCTCCGCGAGGAGCTCGACGGCTGCGAGCAGGTCGCCGGCACGGGTATGGAGCTCGTTCCAGGTCGTCAGCTCGCTGCGAAGTCCTTCCGCCTCGCGCATCACACGCTGCGCGGCGCGGCCATCCTCCCAGAACCCGGGTTCCTGGGTCAGTCCCTCGAGCTCGGCAACCTGTGCCGCCTTGGCCTCCAGGTCAAAGATGCCCCGAGGTCGACCGGATCCGTTCGGCCAGGTCGCGGATGGCGGACGCGTCCACCTAGTTCCGGACCCGCAGATCCTGGAGCAGGATCGGCCGCAGCTCGATGAGCCGCAATGCCGTCTTGCTACGGGCGACGACGGGGTTGACGCACGGGCAGTAGCCGTTGTGGGGGCAGACGCCGCAATTGCCATCGCAATCGAGCGCCGCGGCGTAGCTGCAGCTCCGGCAGTCACGCTCACAGGCGATGAGATCGACGAACGATGCTTCCTCGGCCTGCTTCACGGACTCCCTCT
>JBKKCW010000174.1:0-4005 GCA_046712485.1 Candidatus Limnocylindrales bacterium | reverse complement strand
CTCGAGGTGGCGCGTCGTCGAGCCGTCGCGGGCGATGCTCGTCTTGCGCACAACTCGGTCCTCCATCGGCAGGCGTCGACGACCCTCGACGATCATCTGGCCCGAGGGCTCAGGCTCGACGCCCTTCGCGAGCTGCTCGAGGGTTTCGTGGCCAGGGACGAGGACGACGGCGCCATCCTGGCCACCGCGGACCTCGCGTTCGGCCCACCTGTCCTGCGGCCGCCCACGATCCGCGACTTCTACGCCTTCGAGGGGCACGTCCGCACGATGTGGGAGCGTCGTGGCGGCGAGGTGCCGGAGGCCTGGTACCGACTTCCGGTCTTCTACTTCAGCAATGTCTCCGAGATCCGGGGCCCGGACGACCCGGTCTGGCGACCAGCTGCTTCCGCCGAGCTCGACTACGAGCTGGAGGTGGCGGCCCTCGTCGATACGCCGGCCGTCGACCTCGTTCCGGAGAGGGCGGAGGAGGCGATCGGCGGGTTCACGATCTTCAATGACTGGTCGGCCCGGGACCTGCAACGTGACGAAACCGTGGTCCGCCTCGGGCCTGCCAAGGGCAAGGACTTCGCCAGCACCTTCGGGCCGTATCTCGTGACGCCGGACGAGCTCACCGACGTCCGCCGCGGGAACGGCTATGACCTGGCCATGACCGCCGAGATCAACGGGGTCGAGACGAGCCGCGGCCGCTGGTCGGACGTGCAGTACTCGTTTGGCGACATGCTGGCCAGGGCGTCGGCCGACGCTCGCCTGCGACCCGGCGACCTGCTCGGGAGCGGCACGGTCGGTGGCGGCTGCCTCCTCGAGGTGAGGGAGTCGACGCTTGGCCGTTACCTCGAGCCGGGCGACGAGGTCGTGCTCCGCGTCGAGCGTCTCGGCAGCCTCCGCAGCCCGATCGTGGCTCGCCCCAGCTGAGGGTCGTGCTGCCAAGGGATGCTGATTCAACCTGGTGGGTCGGTCCCGTCCAGGTCGTGCTGGTGTGAAGCGCGGAATCGCGACAACCGAGCGTGATCGCCGATGGAACACGGCTCGAACTGTCGTCTTCTTGCTCGATCACGAGGCGTTCATCCCAATCGTGCGCGTCTGAGTAGCGCGGTGGCCCGCGGCGGCGGGGCGTGGCCGTGGGCCGTGGCCGTGGGCCATGGCGACGCGTGGCGGTGCGCCGTAGCCCATGGTGTGCCGCGGCCCACGGGCGCGGCAGCGACAATCGACATCGGCACCAGTGGCCCGCTACGGTTCGTGGCATGCCACCAATTCTCATCGACCCCATGACCGCCGACGACTGGCCCGCCGTCCGACGGATCTACGAAGAGGGGATAGCCACGGGTTACGCGACGCTCGAGCGGACGGCGCCCGACTGGGGCCACTTCGATCGTTCGCACCGTCGTGACTGCCGGCTCGTTGCCCGCGACGAGCTTGGCGGGCCTGTCCTCGGGTGGACGGCCCTCAGCGCGTATTCGGCGCGACGCGTCTACGCGGGTGGCGCCTGGGAGAGCGTCTACGTGGCTGCGGCGGCGCGACGCCGCGGCGTAGGTCGCGGGCTGCTGGAGGCGCTCATCTCGGCGTCGGAGGCGGCGGGCCTGTGGACGCTCGTGGCCGGGGTTCAGGCCGAGAACGCACCAAGTCTCGCCCTCCACGAGTCGGTCGGCTTCCGCCGGGTGGGCGTCCTTGCCGGCCTCGGCAAGGACCCGAATGGCCGCTGGCGCGACGTCGTCCTGCTCGAGCGCCGGAGCGCCGTCGTCGGCATCGACTGAACGCGGTGGCGGGCTGACTCCGCGGCCGCCGCTCGCCTACTCGACGAGGCCGAGGCGCGAGGCGAGCGTGGTGTCCTCCGTCCGGCTCGCGACCTCGAGCTTTCCCAGGTTCAAGAGTCAGGCCGCTGGCGGAGCTCGTGCCCCAGCGGATGTGAACCTCGTCAGTTCGGCCGTAGACTGGCCTTCTCGACCGAGGAGGCCAGTCGCATGTACTACGTCGCCCGGGGCAGCATCCCGCAGCAGCGTCACACCCAGCATCGCGCGCCGGATGGCAACCTCTATGCCGAGGAGCTCTTCGGGGTCGAGGGGTTCACCGGGCGAAGCTCGCTCCTGTATCACCTGGTCCCACCGACGCGCACGCACCGGATCGAGCCGGTCCGGCGGATCGAGCTCGAAGCGGCGGACGACGGGCTCCATCGGCATCGCCTGACCAAGACCGGGGGGCTGCCCCCGGACGGCGACGTCATCTCCGGTCGAGTGGCCCTGTACTTCAACAACGACGTCATCTTCGGGATCGTCCGACCGGCCGGGCCCATGCCGGTCGGCCAGTTCTACCGGAACCGCGTCGCTGACGAGCTGCTCTTCGTGCACGAGGGCAGCGGGCTGTGCGACACGAACTTCGGGCCGCTGCGCTACGGACCGGGTGACTACCTCGTGCTCCCGATCGGTACGACGTGGCGGCTGGAGCCCGATCCCGGATCTGCCCAGCGGATCCTGTACCTGGAGGCGCCATCCGAGATCGAGCCGCCAAAGCGGTATCGCAACGACTACGGCCAGCTGCTCGAGCATTCGCCCTACAGCCAGCGAGATCTGCACGCCCCTTCGTTCGCCGAGCCTCGGACCGACGAGGGCGACTTCGTGATCCACGTTCGGTCGGCCAACCGGATCACGGCCTACCACTACCGCCACCATCCGTTCGATATCGTCGGCTGGGACGGCTACCTATGGCCGTTCCGCTTCAACATCGGCGACTTCCAGCCGATCACCGGGCGCGTCCACCAGCCGCCGCCGGTCCACCAGACGTTCCAGGCCCGCAACTTCGTCGTCTGCTCATTCGTGCCGCGCAAGTTCGACTACCACCCGCTGGCGATCCCCGCGCCGTACAACCACTCGAATATCAACAGCGACGAGGTCATCTACTACGTGGCCGGCAACTTCATGAGCCGGCGCGGGGTGGACATTGCTTCCTTCACCCTCCACCCGGCCGGGATCCCCCATGGCCCGCATCCCGGGACGGCGGAGGCATCCATCGGCAAGGAGGTGACCGAGGAGCTGGCCGTGATGGGCGACACAATCCATCCACTCAAGATCACGCGACAGGCCGCAGAGCTCGATGACCCCGCCTACCCGTTCAGCTGGTTGCCGCCCGAGGACGCCGCCGGAGAAGCCGACGAGCTCAGCCGGCGCGGCCCGGAGGCATTCCCGGACTGAGAACCCAGGCGGGCGTGCCCCGAGCACGGTCCAGGCGGATCCGATCGCATCAAAGGGAAGCTACGACGCCGTGGCTCGACGGCGGCGCTGATTGCGTCGGGCACAACGGCGGGACCGATGACTTCGATCGGCCGCTCCGTCGCGCCAACGAAAACAACACCGCAGCGTCGAGAACCCCGCGATCGTCGCGACCTTCTTGCTCTTGAGCACGGTCGGGGTACCAAGGATTGCCCAAGCCGTCCTCGATGGACACCGCGTCGCCGAGCTCCGCCCTTGTACTCCTCGGCAGGGATCGCGACGGGTGCTCAGTCATAGCGCGTATATGGCCCCTTCCTCGCCCATTCGGCTCGGAAGGGACACGGGTCGGTCCCGACCGGCTCGAGGTGCAGCTTGTCGCCCTCGATCGACCATTGGTAGGTGCCACTGCCTGGGCACTCGCGGCTGCCCGCGAACGTGATCTCGTCCCCTTCCACTTCGATTCGCCCATTACCGACGCCCCGCCAATTGATCGTGTAGTTCGTCGCCGTGAAGGTAAGTAGGGCGGGGGCGGCCTCGATCTCGGCCCGCCAACGTCCCTGGAGCTCGGCGGGAGCGGGCAGGGCCGGCGTCGACGCAGGTGCCTTCGTGGGCGCAGTCGTCGGGGCGATGGTCGGGGCGGCAGATGTTGGCGCCGGGGCCACGGTTGCCGGTGGTGGAGAGGCTGTCCCCGACGCCTGCCCGGAGCAGGCGGCGAGCGACTGTCCCAGGACGGCCGTGAGCACCAGAATGAATACGCGCACGGATTTTCGTTTCGAGCCGATCATCTTGACGTTCTCCTTTCATG
>JBKKCW010000173.1:0-3235 GCA_046712485.1 Candidatus Limnocylindrales bacterium | reverse complement strand
GTCAACGGTCGAGGAACGCGGCCTTACGATCGCCGACTTCTTGGTGCCCATCCGCCTCGGCGAGCGGGTCAACGCCCGGGTCCGCGACATCGCGCTCGTGGTCGCAGGCGCGCTGCTTATCTACCTGACCTCCCGTGTCATCTTCCTCGTGCCGGGCTCGCCCGTACCCATCACGGGCCAGACCTTCGGCGTGCTGCTGGTTGGCGGGGCGCTCGGGTTCCGGCGTGGTCTCATCGGCGTGGGCCTGTACGTGCTGCTGGGGGTCATCGGTCTGCCGTTCTTTGCCGAGGGGAAGGGCGGGCTCTCGATCATCTGGGGCGCCACAGGTGGCTACCTCATCGGTTTCGTGATCGCGGGCGCGCTCGTCGGGCGCCTGGCAGAGCTCGGTTGGGATCGCAAGCTCGGTGGGGCGGTCGGCGCGATGTTGATCGGGAACGCGGTCATCTACATCATCGGCCTGCCGTGGCTCGGCGTGGTGACCTCGTCGTCGCCACAGGAAACGATCGCGCTCGGTTTGCTGCCGTTCCTCTTCGGGGATGCGCTCAAGCTGATCCTGGCGGCGGTGTTGTTCCCCGTTGCGTGGTGGGTGGTGGGCCGGAGGCCGGACGACCGGTAGACGCGGCCTATGGGCTCGTGGCCGGGGGCGTGTCCAGCGCCGTTCGCAAGCTCCGATACGAGTCGCGGAGGAGGCGTGCGACCTCGGGCCAGTACGCGCTGCCGGAGCCGCGCGGACCCGCCGGGTCGTCGTTCGCGCCGCGGTCGCGAACCTCGGCCGCGAGGCCGCGCAGACGGCCTGCCTCGGCGACCCGCTCGCGGGAGATGTCGTACAGCGCGGCGTACAGGTCGGTGATCGCGTCACCGGCCGCCTCGCCGGCCGCCAGCCCGAGCTGCCGCCGCACGACCCACCACTCCAGCTCATGTCTGGCAACCGACTCCACGTCGACGTGGTCGGGCAATCCGAGGGTCCGATAGGCGCGAGCGATGTCTGCCGCGAATCGCTCGTAGTTGTCAGTTGACCTGGCAAAGCCGGCGGCAGCGCGGGTGAGGAGGAGGCTCGCCTGGAGTGCTCGCAGCCACGAAACCCTCGCCTGCGCCCGAAGGGCCTGGACCAGGAGCACGAACAGGCGGGCGGGCTCGCTGCGGTAGTACGCCTTCCACATCCGGGTCTCGAGCCTGGCGAGCTCGTCGGGATCGAAGTCTTTGCCCCATCGTGATCCGGCGGCCATCCCAGGCATCCCTCCGATTCGGCTTGGTCCGATATCGTGCCCGGGTGGATGCGCGATTGGAAGCTGTGCGGATGAACGATGCCGGGCGGTCCTGGCGTTCCGAACGCTCCGGATCGGCGGGGCATGATGGCGGCCTGTACGGACCGGACTCCGAAGCGTGGCGCCTGAACCGCGAGGCGATGCTCCTGCTTGGCGCGGGACCCCGCGCTCTCCTGCTCCAGATCGCGCATCCCGCCGTTGCTGCCGGGGTCGATGAACACTCGGACTTTCGTTCCGACCCTTGGAGCCGGCTGGCAGCGACGCTTCGCAGCTACCTGAGCATCGTCTATGGCACGACCGTCGCCGCCCGATCCGAGATCCGACGTCTCAACTCGCTGCACCGCCGAATCAGCGGGCCGGGCTACGCGGCGCGCGATCCGGACCTGTCCATGTGGGTCCACGCGACACTCGTCGATTCGACGATCGCTGCCTTTGACGCCTGGCTCGGGCCACTGTCTCGGGAGCGTCGCGACGCGTTCTACCATGAGACGCGCCCGATCGGTCGGGCGTTCGGCGTGCCGGACCGCCTGCTGCCGGCCGACCTCGATGGCTTCGAGGCGTACGTCGCGTGGATGCTTGGACCGGCTGGCCCCGTCCAGGTCTCGCCCATTGCCCGGGAGCTGGCCACGGCGGTCCTCCGACCGCCGCTCGCGCCGCTGGCAGGCTGGATACCGGGCGGCGCGGCGGTTCGCCCGCTGCTCGAGCGGGTCCCGGTCGCGTTGTATGCGTGGACGATATGGCCATCGATCGGGCTCCTGCCACCGTCCGTTCGCGCCGCCTATGGTCTGCCATGGGGCGCCCGGGAACGACTGCTCTCGGGTTGGCTCGTGGCCGGGTGGCGTGCCTGGCGACCCCTGCTGCCGGCGTCGTTCCGCCAGATGCCGCAGGCGCTCGCGGCGGATCGCCGCGTGCTCGGACCAGGCTAGGTTCAGCCTCGGTCGCGCAGCGCCTGGTGCTCGGCGAGCGGCTCGCGTATCAGTAGATCCGGGGGAACCTCGCCGCGAACAGGAGGCCCGCGAGATCGAGCGGCGTCGCATCGTCGAGCGTTCGGAGGAGCGTGGCGGTGGACACGAGCCCGTGGCGGTGCGCCGCCACGTATCCGCGCAAGGTTGTCCAGAACAGGTCCGACCCCATCAGCTGGCGGGCCTCGTCGAGCAGGTTGCCCCCCTGGATGTACACGATCTCGTAGTAGCAGCGAGCGCTGTAGTCATAGATCGAACGGTCGAGGGGGCGGATCGGGCAGCGACTCGCTCGTGGGATGCCCAGGATCGAGCGTGACACGAAGTCCGCCAGGGCCTCATCGGTGAATGGCTCGCGGACCTGGTCACTGCCAACGATCCCGTAGAACCACTGGTGGGCGGTCTCGTGGGCGATCAGGTAGCGCAGGTTCGATGCGCCGGTGCCGGTCGGGATCCAGATCAGGCCCGGCGATTCCATCCCCGAGCCACCCGCAGACTGGATCACGTCGAAGGTCGGGTGGCCGTAGGGTCCGAGCCGCGCTTCGAGCGCCGCGAACGCCTCGGCCGCGGCATCGAGCCAGGCCGCGCCCCGCGTCCCCGGTCGATACCAGACGCGGATGGTCGTGTCGCCGACCCGGCGCTCGCGCCATTCGAAATTGGTCGACGCGGTCACCGTGAAATCGCGGACGTTCGCGGCCTGGAAGGTCATCGTCCGACCGTCTGAGCTCCTCGAGACGAGCTCGCCGGTCGTGGCGAGGTCGAGACGGCGGTCGGCGCTGATGGTGACCCGGACGTCCCGGCTCGAGGGGGTCACGAACGGGTCCGCGTGGCTCGGCCGCTCGAAGGTGATCCGGCGGCTGACCCAGGGCAACCACCGGTAGATGTCCGCGATGCCGTTCGCCCGGGTGAAGAGCCAGTGCGAGCCTGCCAGGTCGTCCTGGAGTCGGGCCGAGAAGCGGACCCGGATCCGCGTGACGGCGTCAATTGGGAGGATGCCCCTGAGCGGCACGA
>JBKKCW010000172.1:0-4855 GCA_046712485.1 Candidatus Limnocylindrales bacterium | reverse complement strand
AGACGTTCGAAAGCGCCCTGCGTCGCTTCAACAAGAAGATCCAACAGAGCGGCATCCTCGCCGAGGCTCGCCGGCGCGAGCACTACGAGAAGCCCTCAGTGAAGCGGAAGCGCAAGGAAGCAAAGCGGAAGAAGAACGCCCGAACGCAGGTCGGCTGAGCGGGCTCAGCCCGACCACCAATCCTGCCCCCCGCGGGCACGGCGAGGCCGTCCGCACGAGCGGTGACCCTCACGCCCGAGGAGCCAGATCCGGTGTCCCTTCGAGACCGCCTTCAAACAGATATCGCGGCCGCAATGCGCGGCGGTGATGTCCTGCGCCGCGACACGTTACGGATGGCGGCGAGTGCCGCCTACAACGTCGAGAAGCGCAATGGGCACCCACTGACGGAGGACGAGTTCCTCGCCGTCCTGAGCCGCGAGGTGAAGACGCGCCGCGAATCAGTTGAGGCCTTCCGAAATGGCGGCCGCGAGGACCTCGCGACCAAGGAAGAATCCGAGATCGCGATCCTCTCCGAGTACCTCCCCGGGGCCCTGACCGAGGAGGCGATCGGCGACCTGATCCGCGAGGCGATCGCCGCAACGGGCGCCGTTTCCGCACGCGACATGGGCAAGGTCATGGGCTGGCTCGCTCCCCGCACGCGCGGTCGGGCGGACGGCAAGCGCGTCAGCGAGCTGGTCGTCCAGGCCCTCGCGAGCGCCGATCTCGCCGCCCACGACGGCGGACAGCACTGAGACCGGGCCACAACCAATGTTGACTTCCCCCGCTCCGGCACTCGTCCGCTTCACCCGCGGGGACGCCTCTCGCCTCGGGATCGCGGCCCTCGTCCTGATCGCCGCGCTCACGGCCATCCTCGGCGTCGACATCCTGCCCGACGAACCGCTCGTGCTGAACGCGGGTGAGATCGCCCCGCAGGATATCGAAGCGCCGCGGGCAATCGACTTCGTCAGCGTCGTCCAAACGAGCGAGGCGCGCGCTGCGGCCCGTGCAGCCGTCGAGCCGCAGTACGACTTCACCAGCGAGAACGCCATCGCGATCGCCGAGGAGCAGCAGCGGGCGTTCGAGGAGCGCGTCGCCCGGATCGACACGACATTCGCGGCCGAGCTGTCCCCCGACGAGCGTGCCTCGTTGCTGGAAACGGCCGTGCCCAACCTTTCGGAGGGGGCCCGCGCGACGCTCGTCGAGCTCGATGCGGCGAGGTGGGCGGCCGTCCGAACCGAGGCGGCGCGCGTGCTCGATGCCACGTTGCGCACCGAGCTCCGCGACACGGAGGTCGCCGAGGCGAGGTCCGATCTCTCCGGCCGAATGGCCGGCGGGCTCGATGAAGCCCAGCGAATGCTCGCGGCCGAGCTGATCAGCCCGCTCCTCGTGCCCAACTCCTCGTTCAGCCCGGAGAACACCGCGCTGGCGCGCGACCGTGCCGCGGAGGCGGTCGAGGACGTCCGGGTCCAGATCCTCCAGGGCGAGGTGATCGTGCGCCAGGGCACGCGTATCGATGCGGCGCAGATCGAGCAGATCGATGCGCTCGGCCTCAACGAGGAAACGCCCGATATCGCGAGCTTTGCGGGATGGATGCTGCTCGCGGCACTCGTCACCGCGATGCTGCTCAGCTGGATCTGGCGCTTCAGGCCCAAGCTCTGGCACCGCGACAATGTGCTGATCCTGATCGGGCTGCTGATCGTCGGCGCGACGCTCGCCCTCAAGGTGACGGCGGGTCGACCGACACTCCCGTTCTTCCTTCCGACGGCGGCAATCGCGATGCTCCTGGCCGTGCTTCTTGACGCTTCGATCGCGACCATCGTCATGGCGTTCATCGCCGTGATCGGCGGTGCCGTGAACGGGGCGTCGCTCGAGTTCGCGACCTACACTTTCCTGGGCGGCATGGCCGGCATCGTCGGCGTGCGCAAGGGCGACCGGCTACAGGTCTTCCTCCAGGCCGCGGTCGCCGTGTTCGTCGTCAGCGGCCTCGCGGTCACGGTGTTTTCACTGCTGGGTGCTCGCGATCTGCGGGGGATCCTCGAGCTCTGGTTCGCGTCGGCCGCGTCGGCGGCGGGGTCGGGGATCGCGGCTGTCGGTTCGTTCGCCGTGCTCGGGTCGGTCTTCGGGATCCTTACGGTGTTCCAGCTGCTGGAGCTCGCCAATCCATCGCAACCGCTGCTGCGCCGGCTGCTTGTCGAGACGCCGGGGACGTACCACCACTCGCTGATGGTCGGCAACCTCGCCGAACGCGCGGCGGAGGCCATCGGTGCGGACCCGCTGGTGACCCGAGTCGCGGCCTACTACCACGACATCGGCAAGCTCGCCAACCCGCTTGCCTTCATCGAGAACCAGGCGGGCGCGGAGAACATCCACGACCAGCTGGAGCCGGAGGTGAGCGCCGGCATCCTCAAACAACACGTCGTGGACGGCATCGACCTCGCGTACAGGGCAAAGCTACCCAGGGCCCTGATTGCCTACATCCCTCAGCACCACGGGACGGCGATCATGAGCTACTTCTACGCGCGCGCAAAGGAGCTCGCCGGACCGGGCGCGAGTGTCGACGAGGCGAAGTTCCGTCACACCGGCCCCAAGCCGCAGACGCGTGAGGCTGCCCTGATCATGCTTGCGGACGGGGTCGAGGCATCGGTCCGATCCCTCGCCGCGCGGGACGAGGCTGCCATCCGGGCCATGGTCACCCGGATCATCGAGGAACGAACTGCCGACGGGCAGTTCGACGAGTGCGACCTGACGATGCGCGATATCGAGCGCATCCGCGAGGCGTTCGTCCAGCAGCTGCTCGGGATGTATCACACGCGGATCGCGTACCCACAGAACACCGTCGTCGAGCTCGAGTCGCGGCGGGTGGCCGGCGGTCGCGGAGGGAGCGCCTCGGCCTCGTGAGCCGCGCGGTCTACGTCGGTCCATGGCGGGTCGACCTCGACCGGCGCGACGGCGTGGAAGTGCCCGTCTCGGCCGCCCGCCTCACGCGCGCCGTCGGCGCGGCGCTCGATGCCGGAGGTGCTCCGGCACCTGCGTCGATCGGCCTGATCCTCTCGAACGACGCGGAGCTCGCCGGGCTCAACGCCGAACATCTGCACGAGCACGGCCCTACCGACGTGTTGTCCTTCCCGCTCCTCTCGCCGGAGGCGTTCCCATCCCACGTCGGGAGGGAGAGACCGCGGGCGGAACCGGCTGCCCGGGCGGCTGACGCGCGTGACGCGGGTGTGCGGGGTTCGAACCCAGCCTTCGTCCTGCCGCCGCGCCGGAGACTGCACCTTGGCGACATCGTCGTCTCTGTGGAACGGGCGACCGCGCAGGCCGTCGCGGGCCGGGGTGGCCAGTCCGGCGACACGCGCTGGTCGCCTGCCGACGAGATGCTCCTGCTGGTCACGCACGGCACCCTGCACCTGTGCGGCTGGGACCATGCCGAGTCCGCTGAGGAGGCCGCCATGCGAGCGCTCGAGGCACGTCTGCTGGCGATCGCGCGCTAGCCTGTGGTTCCCGTACTCAGTGTCGACGTCGGCGGCTCTTCTCGACGAGCGCCGCATAACCGCACGTACAGACAACTACGGAACTCCAGGGCCCCCATCGAGCGGGAGCGACTCCGGATCCACGCTCAACCCGGGTCGAATCGCCGACCAGCGACGCGCGATTCGGCCCGCTGCGCCGCGTAACGGTCTGCAGCTGGCGATATGCGCCTGACGGCGGGCGGGGCCGGGCGAATGACACTGGCCGCGTGCCTCTCGCTCCAGGCCGCCTCGTGTCAGGCCACTTGGGCGCTGGCTGCTACCATCGACCAAGGCCCTCCGACACCGGATCGGGCCCTGTCTGGCTGCCCGGAGGACCTGTGAAGCTCGTCGTCGGCCTGGGAAATCCCGGGTCGCAATACGCTCGCACACGGCACAACATCGGTTGGCAGGTGATCGATCGCCTCGCCGATCGTGCCGGCTGGGCGGGTCGCGGCCGCCAGCGCGACGCCTCCAGCGTCGTGCTGGGTCGCTACAAGGGGCTCGACCTAACGCTCGTGAAACCGCTCACGTTCATGAATGATTCCGGGCTCGCGGTCCGCAAGGTCCTCGCTCGCGAGCATGCCCCACTCACCGACCTCCTCGTCGTCGCCGATGATTTCGCCCTGCCGTTCGGCAAGCTCAGGTTCCGCGAGGGCGGCGGTCACGGCGGGCACAACGGGCTTCGCTCGATCATCGAGGAGCTCGGGAATGAGAAGTTCAGCCGCCTCCGGGTCGGTATCGGCGACCCGGTCACGGGCGGCGCCGACCACGTGCTGTCGACGTTCCGGCCGGACGAACTCGTCCGCATCGATGAGCTGATCGACGCCGCCTCCGACGCGATCGAGACCTGGGCACGCGAGGGCACGAGCAAGGCGGCCAACCGCTTCAACATGTTCGAGCTCCGGCCGGCCGACAGCGCCCTCCTCGCAGAACCAGGTGCTGTCGACGGTCCACCCGGCACCGACGGCATCCGCCGGACGCGGACAGGCTGGCGGCGTATCCGGCTCGGTCGGCCGGGGGACTGAGCGTGCCCAACCCACCGCTCCGGGGACGACGCGGCCGGGACCGACGGATCGCCGAACGCGTCGCCACGGACTTCGCTGCGCGGCACGCTCGGCCGGCGGGCGACACCGTCGACTTTGATGTCGCCGCGGTGGACGCCGAGATCGAGGACGCCGCGCGCTCGGCCGAGGACGCCGCGCGCTCGGCCGAGGACGCCCCGCGCTCGACCACTGCCCAGGGCGCGTTTCGCGCCCGCGCAGCGGCGGGCACCGCCCCGGCTCACGCCCGACCGCGATCGGGGAGCGGCCACCGGATTCCGGACCTCTCGGCACTGCCGCCGCTGCTGGCGGCGACCGGCACCTTCCTGG
>JBKKCW010000171.1:0-21130 GCA_046712485.1 Candidatus Limnocylindrales bacterium | reverse complement strand
GTTCACGACGGCGTGCCCGAGCAAGAAGGCGCGCTCGTCGATGCCGGGCTCGACGCCTCGAACGCCGCGACGGCGCCGCTGCAGGGTGTCGTGCCGCTGTCGTGTTTCGCGCGCCTGCCCTCGGGCGCCGTGGTCGGTGGCGCCGTGGGCGCCGGCGCCGGTGCGGGCACAGGCGACCAGGCCGAGGAGGAAACCGAGGAGCGCTGATCGATCGTCAGCCCTGAATATGATCGACCCCGCCGGCATCGCCGGCGGGGTCGCTTCCCTTTCGGGCAGGCCTCAAAATGCTCGACGTTCGCTCATCCATGGCGGTGCGCAGCGTGGGCGCGCTCGACCTCGCGGGCAAGATCGACGACGGGCACGTCCTTCTGCGTGCCCGCTGCCAGGTCGCGTAGCCCAACGCTGCCGCCCGCCACGTCGTCGCCGACGATGACCGCGAAATGCGCCCGATCGCGAGCGGCGCCTTCGAGCTGCTTGCCCAGCTTGCGTCGGCCCAGCTCCGCGCGCGAGGCGATCCCCGCGGCGCGCAGTTGCGTCACGATCCGCAACCGCGAGATCGTGTCATCCGGGTTCAAACCGACAACGACAGCAACGGGCGCCGCCTCGACCGGGGTAACCCCGCCCGCTTCGGAGAGGGCAAGAACAAGCCGGTCCAACCCGATGCCAAAGCCGATCCCGGGCGTTGGCCGCCCGCCGAGCAGCTCGACCAGGCCATCGTACCGGCCGCCTCCGGCGAGAGCCTGCTGCTGGCCCTCGCGGCCGACAACGTAGAACTCGAACGCCGTTCGCGTGTAGTAGTCGAGTCCTCGAACCAGGCCTGGCTCGAGCCGGTATGCGACGCCGAGCATGCCGAGATGCGCCCGAACGGCGGCGAAGTGGTCGGCGCACGCCGCGCACAGTCGATCGGTGATCCGCGGCGCCTCCGCGTTGAGCGCCGCCATCGCCGGGTCATTCGAATCGAGAAGGCGCAGGACGTTTCGGTCGAGCCGTCCACGTTCGATCGCTGGCAACTCGGCACGGTGGGGCTCGTAATACTCGGTGAGCTCGGCGATATACGCGGGCCGGCAGGCCGCGTCCCCGATCGAGTTGAGGAGGACCTCGACGCCGGCGAGACCCGCGTCGCGATAGAACCGCGTCCCGAGCTCGATGATCTCCGCGTCGACAGCTGGACCCGGATCGCCGATCGCCTCCACGTCGAACTGCCAGAACTGGCGGTACCGCCCCGCCTGCGGCCGGTCGTAGCGGAACATCGGTCCGGTCTGGGCGAGCTTCACCGGTTGCGGCCACGTGTGCATGCCGTGCTGGACGTACGCGCGGACGATCCCGGCCGTCGGCTCAGGGCGCAACGCCCAGGACTCGGCCTCCTCCGTCCGCGACGCGATCCGGAAGAGCTCCTTCTCGACCACGTCGGTCAGTTCGCCGATTCCACGCTCGTAGACGTCGGTCTGCTCGAACAACGGCGTCTCTATGCGCTTGTAGCCGTAGCGCTCGGCGAGATCCGAGGCCAGGCGTTCGAGCCGGGTCCAGAGTGGAGTCTCGGTGGGCAGGAGATCGCGGGTCCCGCGCGGTGCTCGGTAGGTGGGCATCCTCAGGCCGCGATGACCGGTACGCCGTACCGACCAAGCTCGTTGTCGCGGGTGACGATCGTGAGGCGCTCGACGATCGCCTGGGCCACGAGCATCCGATCGAACGGATCGCGGTGAACGATCGGCAACCTGCCAGCAACCTGGGCATGCTCCCAGCCCAGCGGTAGCTCGAGGAAGCCGTTCTCATGCAGCCTGTCAACCAGGTTCGCGGGTGCCACGAGTCGACCCTGCTCATGCTTCACGGTCAGCTCCCAGATCGATGCGGCGCTCACATATGCGCGTTCGGCCTGCTCGATGGCACGTCTCGCTTCGATGCGGAGCTTTGCGGTCCCAGCGAGAAACCACAACACAGCATGTGCGTCGAGGAGTAGGTTCACTGCTCGAGGGGCCGCGCGATGCTGTCCTCGAAGTCCCGTGCGATGACCTCGTCCAGCTTGTCGAAGCCGGGCAGGATCCGGATCTGGCCTTTCAAACGGCCGAAGACACGCTTCGGGCGCTCCGCGACATAGGGAACGAGCTTGGCTACCGGCTTCCCCGCCCGTCCGATGACGATCTCCTCCCCGGCCTCGACGCGCTCAATCAACTTCGAGAGCTGCGTCTTCGCGGCATGCACGTTGACAATCTCGCCAAACCTCGACGAACTCATGAACTAAGTCTAGCTAGACCACAGGACCTGTCAAGTGCTCAGCCGTTGTCCCGTTGCACGCTGATGACGTCCTTGAGCGTTTCGATCCGGCTCATCACCCTCGCCAGCTGCGAGACGGAGGCGACCTGGAGCGTGGCGGTCACGACGGCCGTGTGATCAGGGGTGACGCCGACGTTGGCGGCGAGGATGTTGACCTTGTTCTCGGCGACGACCTGAGTGATGTCACTGAGCAGACCGGTCCGATCGTAGGCTTCCACGCGGATGGCGATCGGGTAGCTCTGGGTCGGCGCCGCCTCCCACTCCACCTCGATCAGTCGGCTGACCTCGCGCTCGTTGACCACGGTGAGGCAGGCCTGGAGGTGGACCGTCACGCCCTTGCCCCGCGTGATGAACCCGACGATCGGGTCGCCCGGAATCGGGTGGCAGCACTTTGCAAACCGGACGAGCAGGTCCCCCACCCCCTTGACCCGGACGCCGCCGGTGCGCGCGATTGCCTGCGGCGGGGCGACGGTCGGCAACGTGCCCTGGGTGTCATCGACGACGCCCAGGCGCATGACGACCGACTGGGCACCGACCGCGCCGTAGCCGACGGCGGCGTAGAAGTCGTCGAGCGTCTCATAGTTGTAGAGCTTCGCGACCTCGGCGATCCGATCGGGGCCGACCGCCGCGATGGACGTCCGGGCCAGCCGCCGCAGCTCGCGCTCGAGCGACTCGCGGCCGTGGACGATGTTCTCGTCGCGGTCCTTGCGCTTGAACCACTGGCGGATCTTTTCTCGGGCGTGGCTCGTCCGGACGACGGTCATCCAGTCGCGCGACGGACCGTGTTCTCCCTTGGTCGTGACGATCTCGACGATGTCGCCATTCTTGAGCCGGTAGTCGAGCGGTACGAGCCGGTTGTTGACCTTGGCGCCGATCGTCCGGTGCCCGACATCGGTGTGGATCCGATACGCGAAGTCGAGTGGCGTGGCGCCGGCCGGCAGGTCCTTGATGTCGCCCTTCGGCGTGAACACGAAGACCTGGTCCTGGAAGATATCGAGCTTGATCCCCTCGACGAACTCGGTCGCGTCCGAGACGTCGCGCTGCCAGTCGAGCAGCTGGCGCAACCAGGCGAGCTTGGCGTCGTACTCGCGGTCGGACTTGGTTCCTTCCTTGTAGCGCCAGTGGGCCGCGATCCCGACCTCGCTGACCTGGTGCATCTTCCAGGTCCGGATCTGGATCTCGAGCGGCTTGCCGTCCAGCGCGATCACCGCCGTGTGGAGCGACTGGTACAGGTTGTTCTTGGGTACAGCGATGTAGTCGTCGAACTGGCCGGGGATCGGGCGCCAGAGCGAGTGGACGATCCCCAGCGCGGCATAGCAGTCGCGCACATCCTCGACCAGGATGCGAATCGCGTAGACGTCGTAGATCTCGCCGAACTCTGCGCTCTTGCGCTCCATCTTCTTGAAGATGCTGTAGATGTGCTTGGGGCGACCCTGGAGGTCGGCCTTGATCCCGGCCCCCTCGAGTCGCGGTTTGAGCTCCGCGATTGCTCGCTCGATGTGCGTTTCGCGGCCCACCCGGCGGGTATCGAGAAGCTTCGCCAGCTCGCGGAACCGCTCGGGCTCGAGCGCCTTGAAGGCGAGATCCTCGAGCTCCCATTTCATCTGCCAGATGCCGAGGCGCTCGGCAAGCGGCGCGTAGATCTCCATCGTCTGGCGGGCGATGCGCTGCTGCTTCTCGGACGGCAGCCCATAGAGCGTCCGCATGTTGTGCAGGCGGTCGGCGAGCTTGATCAAGACGACCCGGATGTCCTGGGCCATCGCGAGCAGCATCTTCCGGATGTTCTCGGCCTGTTGCTGCTCGTGGCTGTGCGTGCTGAACTTGGACAGCTTGGTGACGCCATCGACGAGCTGGGCGACCTCGGCGCCGAACTTCTCCTCGACGTCGGTCAGGCTGTACTCGTTGTCCTCGGGGACGTCGTGGAGCAGCGCCGCCTGGATCGCGACCGGATCGAGCCCGAGCTCGGCCAGGATCTGGGCGGACGCGATTGGGTGGGTCACGTACGGCTCACCCGAGCCGCGACGTTGGCCCTCGTGCGCCGACACGGCAAGGTCGAAGGCCGCACCGACCGAGGCGAGGTCGACCCCGGGATGTTCCTCGAGGATGGCGGTGAAGAGGTCCTTGCGCAGGCGTTCGAGATCGGTCCGGCCCGCCTTCGCGATTGCCGTCGGGGTGGCCGTGCGCGGACCCCGGCGACTGGCGTTGTCGGACGGCTCAGAGCGGACGACGGACGCCTTGCTCGCCGCGGCAGTGGCGCTCTTGGCCAATGTGCCGGATCCCTTCGATCGGGGCGTGGTGGATGCTGTCGTGCGTGACGGCGTGCTGGCCATGGGCCGCAAGGATAGCAGCGGGTCTTTCAGCCGAACCCCGCTCGCCGAAGCGCCGCTTCCGCTTCGGCCCGCTCGTTCCAGGGTCGAGCGCCGTGCGGGCCGATGATCGTGCGCTCGTGGCCTTTGCCTGCGAGAAGGACGATGTCGCCCGGCCGCGCCCGCTCGATCGCCGCCTCGATCGCCGCCCGCCGGTCGGCGATTACAAGCAGATCGTGACCGCGCCGTCGGCCGGCGGACTCGGCTCCGCGCGCGATGGCCTCGTTGATCGCGGTCGAGTCCTCTGTGCGCGGGTCCTCGTCGGTCACGACCACGAGACGGCAACGTTCGCCGGCGATGCGACCCATGACGGGGCGCTTGGCCGTGTCACGCTCGCCGGCGGAGCCGAACACGGCGATCAGGCCGCCGCCACGCGCCGCGGCCGTGGGCGCCAGGAGGTCGAGCACGGTCTGTAGGGAGGCCGGGCTGTGGGCAAAATCCACGATCACGCCGAACGGCTGGCCGAGATTGAGCCGCTCCATCCGGCCCGGGACGAGGGGTACTGATTCGAGCCCGCGGCGCAGCGCGCCCGAATCGAGACCGAGCGCCTCACCCATGGCGAGGACCGCAAGCGCGTTGTGGACGTTGAACCGTCCGACGAGCTGCAGGTCCACAGTTCCGGAACCGGACGGCGCGGCGTACGCGACCCTGAGCCTCCGGCCGTCCTCTTCGACGCGGGTTGCCCGGACGTCCGCGGCGGCGTCAGTGCCATACGTGATGACCTGGGCACCTGCCTCCTGGGTGACGCCGACGAACGCGCCTGCCGAAGGGTCGTCGAGATTGACGATGCCCGTCCGTGGCCACGGCCTCGGGATGTGCCCGACCGGGGTCGGGTGGTCGGCGAGCCGCTCGAACAGCGAAAGCTTCGCGTCGCGATAGGCCTCCCATGTCCCGTGCAGGTCGAGGTGCTCATGGGTCAAGTTGGTCAGGATCGCGACGTCATAGGCGATCGAGTCGACGCGGCCGAGGGCGAGCCCGTGCGACGTCGTCTCGATTACCGCGGCGGCGTCGCCGGCGAGGGTCATCGCTCGCAGTGCACGCTGGAGCCCGGGCGCCTCGGGCGTCGTGGCGTGCGCTTCGTTTGGCACCTGGACTCCGCCAATCCGTGTTGCGGCCGTGCCGGTCATCCCCGTGCGGACCCCGGCAGCCTCGAGCGCGGCCACGGCGAGAAAGCACGTCGTCGTTTTGCCATCGGTGCCGGTGACGCCGACGACGCCCAGGTCCTCGCCTGGATCGCCGTACCACCAGGCCGCCGCCGCGGCCAGGGCGCGACGCGCGGACACAACGACGAGCTGTGGAAGGGAGACGGCGGCGACCGGCCGCTCGACAAGCGCCAGGGCCGCTCCACGATCCGCGGCCTCGGCCAGGAAGTCGTGACCATCGACTTGGAGCCCGGGCACGGCCACGAACAGCGATCCCGCGTGCACCTCGCGCGAATCGTGGGTTACGCCGCGGACCGTGAGATCGGCCAGCCCCGCCACCCCGATCGGTCGTCCGTCCCGGCGGGCGCCTCGGAGCTGCGCCTGCGCGGTGAGGCGATCGATGACACCGCTGACCGACGCGGGCGTCGACGGTTCGGCGGCCTCGAGCAGCGTTCGGAGGTCGGTCTCGGTCACCGACGGAGCACTCGTGCGAGTCCGCTCGTCAACCGCCCGACGGCGTACCCGCGCGCGTCGAACACACGCTCGTGCGCGCCGGTCAGCTCGAGCCACGTTCCGCCGAACGCGATCTTGTGCTTGTACAGGCCGTACATCGGATCCCCCTCGCGAGGTTCGTCTCGAGCTCCGACGACGTCCGCGCCACCCAGGTCCATCTCCGTACAGCCTTCCCGGATGGCAAGCTGGATCGCTCGCCAGCGGAGGAGGTGGAGTGCGCCCGGATGCTCCTCCCGCCCCTCGACCGAGTCTCCCGAATGGACGGTCGACAGCCGGCCGCCGTGGCGGTACAGGATCAGCCCGGCGATCGGCACATCACGCATAGCCCATGCCTCCTGGTAGACGAGGTGGCCGGCTCCGAACGCTGCGCGCCACCACGCGACGAATACGTCGCGGGGCCCAAACGTAAACTGCCGCCGCTCGCCTGTCGCCAGCAGCAGGTCGTAGAAGCGGTCGAGCGCGATCGCAGGCTCCTCGGACGGCATCGCGAATCCATCGCCCGGGTCGGTGCCGCTCCGCCGATCGTGGCGAACCACCAGCTCGACATCGTCGGCAGCCTTCCGGATGCGCTGGCGGGTCGATTTCGAGATCGCCGCGAAGACATCCTCTTCGGCCTGGTCGTCGAGGGGCAGGCTGATGCGATGCCGTGACGGCTGGATCTCCTCGATCGGCTCGAAGCCGGCGCGTCTGATCGTCAGTCCGAAGTCAGTCTCCGATGCGGGCACCTCGGGGTCGGCGGCCACGACATCGATCCCGTCCTGCGCGAGCGTCTCTGCGACCGCCACCTGGCGAACCGCGAGCGCGGAACTGTCGCCGACGACCGGGCCCCGGGGCAGGTACGCGCTCCCGCCACCGCCAAATGCCCAGGGCCGGCTGAGCGCGAGCACTCGCCCACCGTCGTCGGTGACGAGGAATCGCGGCTGCCAACCCGAACTCCTGCGATGGTCTGCCCAGAAACGAGACTGGTAGACGTGTCCTCCCGGCGCCTCCACCGTGGAGCGGTCCCAGTCGGTGAGCTCTTCCGGCGTGGCGTCTCGGACGTTCAATCCGGCGGCCCGTACGCGGCCGCGGTGCCACCGCCGCGGATGCCACGTCGCCGGCGCGCCCACCACACCCGCCCGCGCTGGGCGACCCCGTAGGCCGCGCGACCGAGCGGATCGAGGACGAGGTCCCACGCGCCGATGTAGCGGATCTCGCGCCCACCAAAGCCCGTCTTGAAGTGCGCGATGCCCCCTGTCGCGAGCCCCCACAAGTCGTAGCTCGTGGCACCGGCCTCACGAGACGACCGGATGGCCTCCCATTTGAGGAGGTAATTGGCGCGGGATTCAGCGCCAGCCGGAGTCATGCCGCCGTACGGTTCCACCACGCGCGGGCCACAGCGGACCAGGAACAGGGTCGCCTGCGGCTGCCCGTCGGCGGTCTGGGCGAACAGCAGGCGCGCACGACCGTTGGGCGCAAAGGCCTCCCAGACGTCCCGATAGGCGGCCTCGGTGCGGATCAGGAAGCCGGCCCGCTCGGCCGTCTCTCGATAGATGCGATAGAACTCGGGCAGTCGGTCGCCCGTGCCTTCGACGACCGTGATGCCGCCCGCGCGCGCCTTGTTGACGTACTGCCGCCATTTCTTCCGCAGATCGCCCCACAGCGCGTCCTCGTCGGCCCGCAGGTCAATGATCCGCGTGGCGTTCGGCTGGATGGCGGCGGCCGGTCGCCAGCCCAAGCCCCGGAGGCGCTCGCGAAGCGCGCCGTCGGGATCGAGCGGTCCGTCGAGCTCCACCTCCGGGTCGATCCGCAGGTGCGAGATCCGACCCGCGCGCGCCGGCAAACCCGTTCGAACGGTCTCGGTGAAGGCGTCGATGTTCGCTGGGGTCCACGATGGCGCGACTGGACCACGTGGCGCGTAGGCGAACCCCCACGGCATCGGACGCGGGCGGCGGACGAGGATCTGGGCACCGATCGGCCCGCCCGGAGACCTCGCCGGTCCGCCCCCACTCCGCTCGGACATCAGCCGATGGGCGGACCAGCCGTTCACCGCCTTGACCGCGGCCCAGCCGGACAGTTGCAGGTACGACCCAGGATCGCTCGTCTCGACGAACGTATCCCAAGCGCTGGAGTCGACGAGCGTCACGGCCGGAACGGGCGCCGAACCAGGCCGACCATCACCTCGACGATAGCCGCGAGCTCGGGGATCCGCAACACGACGGCAACGGTCGCGTAGGCGACGCCAAACAGCAGGGACGTGGCCGTGACATGGAAGAGCAGCTCGAGCGTCGATGGGTCGGGCTCGATCGCGCGTCCGATGAGCGCCGCCGTCCCGAAAGCGAGCGCGGTCGCCACGGCGGTGCCGCCGAGCACCTGGGTCGTCAGGCCCGCGAGACCGCGGAGGCGCAGCTCTGCGATCCGCCAGCGCAGGAGGACGAGCAACGCAAGCGCCTCGAGCCAGGCCGCGATCGCGATCGCAAGGGCGAGACCCGGAAGACCGAGCGGCCCGACGAGCGCGAAGGCGAGGGCGGAGTTGACGACCACCGCCCCGACCGCGGCCAGCACCGGCGTCAGCGTGTCCTGGCGGGCATAGAACGCACGCGCCAGCACGGCGATCAGCGCATGGGCCGCGAGACCGATCAGGAACCATGACAGCGTGACTGCGATCAGGGACAGGTCCTCCTCGGCGATCCGGCCGCCCCCGAAGAGCAAGTCGACGACGCGCTCGCCGAGCACGGCGAGGAGCGCCGCGATCGGGACCATCACGAAGAGGATCAGGCGGAGCGATCGGGTGAGCAGCCGCGCGAACTCGATCTCGCGGCCCACGGCCGCCTCGCGCGACAACGACGGCAGCAGCACGATCCCGAGTGGAACGCCGATGATCCCGATGGGGATCTGGAGGAGCGTGAAGGCGTAGTTGAAATCGGTGACCGCACCTACCGCAACCGTCGAGGCGAGAGCCGTGACGACGATGAACGTCACCTGGTTCGCCCCCAGTCCGATTGCGCGCGGCGCCATCAGGAGCAACGCCCGTCGCGCCTCGGGATCGGCTCTGTCGATCGTGGGCTCGTACCGGAACCCCAGGGCCACGAGCGGTCGCAACTGGACGAGCAGGTGACCGAGCGATCCGGCGACGACCCCGATCGCCAGACCCGCCACCCCAAATGTTGGCGCCAGGAGCAGCGCGCCCCCGATGATCGCGAGGTTGTACACGATCGGGGCAATCGCTGACGCGGCGAACCGGCCACCGGCGTTGAGCACGATCGTCGCCACCGAACCCATCGCCAGCAGGATCGGGCTCAGGAGCATGAGCCGGGTCAGGTCCACCGTCTGCGCGAGCTGCGCCTGGTCAAAACCCGGCGTGATGACGTGCATCACGACAGGTGCCAGGATGAAGAGCAGGACCGCCAGCGTTGCGAGCGCGATCAACATCAGGTTGATCACGGTCGAGACCATTCGCCACGCGTGCGCGTTCCGGTCCTGCGCCAGAAGCCCCGCGACGATCGGGACGAGCGCCGACGACAAGGCGCCCGCGGCCACCAGCTGGAAGATCAGGTCCGGGATCCGGAACGCGGCGATGAACGGATCGAGCTCAGCCGCCTCGAACAGCCGCGCGAAAACGACAAGCCGGTGCCAGCCGAGCACCCGCGACACAATGAACGCCCCGGACTCCACCAGCCCGGCGCGGGCGTTGGTGCTCGTCCCGGTCACGGCGCGGGGTCGCGACGCGCCCGGGGATGCGCCTCCCGATACGCGGTCTGCAGCCGACCGGGCGACACGTGGGTGTAGATCTGCGTCGTGGCGAGGTTGGCATGACCCAGCAG
This sequence comes from Candidatus Limnocylindrales bacterium, assembly GCA_046712485.1. Lineage (GTDB taxonomy): Bacteria > Chloroflexota > Limnocylindria > Limnocylindrales > CSP1-4 > SPCO01. The sequence continues at coordinate 11,035 of JBKKCW010000171.1, read as the reverse complement.
CTCCTGCACGACGCGAAGGTCCGCCCCACCATCGAGGAGATGCGTCGCGAAGGAGTGGCGCAGGGTATGCGGCGATACCCCGACCGGCAATCCGGCCCGCGCCCGGAGCCGATCGAGGCGATACCGGAGACCCCGGACCCCGAGCGCATCACCGGCGTGATTGAGGAAGACTTCGACCGGTGGCCTCGCGCCGACCCGTCGCCGCCCGAGGAGCACGGGTCTGCCGTCCTCGAGATAGGCTCCCAGCGCGGCCCTCGCCGGACGGCCGAGCAGACCGATCCGTTCCTTCCGACCCTTGCCCAGGACGCGTAGCTCACCCCGGCGCAGGTCGAGCCACGCGAGATCGGCGGCGGCGAGCTCGCTGATCCGAAGACCGGCCGCATAGGCCGTCTCGATGAGCGCTCGATCGCGGAGCGCCAGCGCTGTTCGTAGGGTCGCGCGGGCCGGGTCGCGACCCGACGGCGCTGCCAGCTCGGCATCGACGACCGCGAGCAGGCGTATCACCTGCTCCACCTCGAGCACGCGTGGCAGTCTCCGGGGCAGGCGGGGCGTCGCGATCGCACCCCATGGATCGCCCGGTGCCAGGCCGCTGCGCGTCGCCCACCGGTGAAACGCGCGGATCGCCGCGAGACGCTGGGCGACGGTTGTCCGGGCGCGACCCTCGCCGAGCACCGCCAGGTAGGCTCGAAGGTCGGCGCGGACCGGTGCTCGCCAGTCGGCGCCACGCAGCGTCAGCCAGTCGAGATAACCACCGACCGCGGTCGCGTACGCCCGCTGGGTATGTTCGGACGTGTCCCTCGCCGCGAGCGAGCGAAGGAATCGTGTGAGCGCCGGATCCGCCGCTGGGCCGGCCGAGGCCCCGCTCACGCGTCCGGGGCGGGCTCGACCGCGCTCGCGCGCCTGGTGCTGGCGCGGCCACCACCGCGCGCTCCGCCGCGCCCACGGCCACCGGTCTTTGCCCCACCGGATCCACCCGCTCGGCGAGCCCGGGCCGGCCGGGCGAGCGCGTCCGGGTTGGGCGGGCTTCCCGGGTAGCGCTCGCCGGGCACGATAGCGCCCGCCACCACGTCGCTCGTCGACCCACAGAGCAGGCAGATCGCTCCTTCGTCCCGTCGAGCGAGGGGACCGTCATCGGTGTCGTGGAGCCCGCCCAGCGGCTCGTGGTTGGTGGTGAAGTCGCAGCGCGGGTAGTTCGAGCAGCCCCAGAACACGTTGCCGGTCCGCCGGGCGCGTCGCGGCACGAGGTGGCCGTCTCTGTTCTTGGGGCAGGTGACCTCGAACGGCAATGGGTCGGGCGGCGGCGGTCCTTCGCGCTTGATGTAGTCGCACTCCGGGTAGCGGGAACAGCCGACGAACGGTCCGAACTTGCCGCGACGGCCGACGAGGATCCCCTCGCCGCACTTGGGGCAGACCTCGCCGGTCCCTTCCTGCGGCGGTGGCTCGTCTCCAGGCAACGGGCGGCTCTCCTTGTGCTCCGGGTAGAGTGAGCAGGCGAGGAACCGGCCATTGCGACCGAGCCGGATGACCATCGGGTGACCGAGCGAACAGACCTCGTCGGTCGGCTCGGTGGTGAAATCGCTTCGCTTGAGCTCGCGGCGCTTTTCGTCGACGCGGTCCCGCAGCGGCCCGTAGAACGCCCGCAACAGCGGCACCCAGGACCGCTCCCCACGCGCGACCTCGTCGAGCTCCTCCTCCATCCGGGCAGTGAACGCGAGATCCACGTAGTCGCCGAAATGCTCGACGAGCAGGTCCGTAACGATGTCCGCGACGGGCTCCGGGCGCAGCCGGCGCTCCTCCACCCGGACGTACCCGCGATCGACGATCGTCGAGATCGTGGCGGCGTAGGTCGACGGTCGTCCGATGCCGTGCTCCTCGAGCGCCTTGATCAGGGTCGCCTCGGTGTAGCGCGGCGGCGGCTCGGTGAAGTGCTGGGTTGGCGTCACGTCCTCGACGGTCGTCCTGTCGCCGGCGACGAGCGCCGGCAGTCGGGCGGTCTCCTCGTCGCCATCGACGCCGTCGTCGCGCCCCTCGGTGTAGACGCGGGCGAACCCGTCGAACAGGACCTTGGTCGCCGACGCCCGCAACTCGTAGATGCCGTCCGCGAGCTCGATCGTGGTCGTCTCGAGCTCCTTGGGCGCCAGCTGCGAGGCGAGCGCTCGCTGCCAGATGAGCCGATAGAGGCGAAGCTCATCGGGTTTGAGTGAGCTCTCGAGCGAATCCGGGTCCCGGCGGAAGCTCGTCGGGCGGATCGACTCGTGTGCCTCCTGAGCCCCCTTTGCCTTGGTCTTGTAGACGCGACCCTTGGGCATCGTGTAGGGCGCGCCGTAGCGATCGGCGATCACCTCGCGAGCCTCGCCCATCGCCACGCCAGCGATCGCTGTCGAATCGGTCCGCATATAGGTGATCAGCCCGACGTGGCCTTCTCCGGTCTCCACACCTTCGTACAGGCGCTGGGCGATGGACATCGTGCGTTTTGGGCTGTATCCGAGCCGGCGGCTGGCCTCCTGCTGCAGCGTGGAGGTCGTGAATGGTGGCGCCGGGGAACGCTTCTGGGTCCGGGTGCCGACCTTGGTGACCTGCGGGTTGAGCTCCCGGATGGCCGCGACATGGCGTTCGGCGGCGCCGGCATCGCCGACAGCGATCGCCTCGCCGTCGATCCGGACCACCTCGGCGGCGAAGCGGTCGCCCGCGGCCGTGGCGAGGAGCGCCTCGATCGTCCAGTACTCTCGCGCGGTAAAGGCCGTGATCTCGCGTTCGCGCTCCACGACAAGGCGGACCGCCACGGACTGGACGCGTCCGGCCGACAGCCCGCCCCGGACCTTGCGGGACAGCAGCGGGCTGAGCGTGTAGCCGACCAGACGGTCGACGATCCGGCGAGCCTGCTGCGCATCCACGAGGTGCTGGTCGATGCGCCGTGGGTTGGCAAAGGCCTCGCGGATGGCCGATTCGGTGATCTCGCTGAACGTGACGCGGTGGGTCTTGGCGTCCGCCATGTGGGTCGCTTCGGCGACGTGCCAGGCGATCGCCTCGCCCTCCCGATCGAGGTCTGTCGCCAGGTAGATCGCGTCGGCGCCCTTGGCCGCCTTTTCGATGTCGGCGACGTGCTTGCGCCGATCGGTCGAGATCACGTACTCGGGTGCAAAATCATGATCGACGTCCACCCCGAACTTGCCCTTGCCCGGGTTCTCGGGCAGGTCCCGGACATGGCCATACGAAGCCAGGACTCGGTAATCAGCGCCGAGGTAGCGCTCGATGGTTCGGGCCTTGGCCGGCGACTCGACGATGACGAGGTTCTTCGGCACGGCCGGGAGTGTAGCACCGGGTCCTTCACGGACCCGTATCGCGTCAGACCTCGCGGATGCGCCGGAGAAAGTCCTCGTCGATCTCCAGTTCGGGCTCGGGCTCGGGCGGAGCAGCCGCCTGGGCGGCCTCGGAGACCTCGATCGCCATCGACGGATCGCTCCCGGTCATGGTGCCGGGCAGTATCTCGACGAACCGGATGTGCAGGTACGGAAAGAAGAAGATGGATGCCGAATCATCGACGAAGATCGGCCGCTTGCCGTTCATGGTGCGCAGGTTCGTGCAGCGCAACCCGACGTCGCCCGGCGAGGGCGCGTCAAAGAGGTCGGCCAGCATCGGCTGCTCGTTGACGATGTGGATGACGGCGTTGCGGATCACAGGCCGATGGTGCCGGGCCGGGTCGAGCCCGTCCAGCCCGTCGAAGGTCCGGTCAGGGGTGGTAGAAGTTGACCACCAGGCGGACACGGCCCGACGAGACCCAGACGCCGATCCCGACCCGGTCGTAGACCGGGTTCATGAGGTTGACGTAATGGCCGCCGTTGTACGGCTTCTCGCTCTGGAAGAAGAGGTGCGAACCAAGGACCGCCGACGACGCGTTGCCCGATCGGCAGCCGATGTTCTCGGCCCAGCGGTAGCTGTTGTAGCCGGCGCGAGCGAGCCGGTTGCCGGGGTTGCCGCCGATGAAATGAGTACAGGAGCCGCGCGTCGCAAGGAGCTTGGCGTAGGGTCGTGCCACGCGGCTGCTGATCCCGCTATCGAGCTTGAGCGGGGCGACGTTCCGGCCGCCCGGGCTGCTGCACGACCCGCCCGACGTCACCCAGCCACCCGTTCGGGTGCAATTCATCAGCTTGAGGTAGTACCGCTCGACCGCCGCCCAGCTCCCGCCGCCGACGGCACCGCCGCCGCCACTCGAGTTGATCTTGGCCGGGGGTGGCGGGACCGGCTGTGGTTTCGGCTTGGGTTTCGGCTTGGGGACGGTTTCGAAGATCGCCCGAACCGATCGGACCATCGTGGCGCCGGCGGCGCTCTTCGCGGTGATGTCCACCTTGGCCACGACGGCGGCGTCGTACGGCAGGGCGGCGACCGGATCGAAGACCAGGACCGTGTTGCCCTCCGCCCAGCTGATCTTGCCCTTGATCGGCTTGCCGCCGATCGTGACCGAGAACGCCTTGGCGGTGGCGGAACGATCCATCGCCTGGGTGAAGCGGACGGAGATGTTGTGGTCCCGGGGCGTGTCGGTGGCTTCCTCGCGCGGCCGGAACCTGACCACGCCCGGCGCCTTCACCGTGCGAACCGCGAGCGACTGGGGCGCGAGCGCCAGGCCGTCGGCGTCGCGTACGCCGCTGACCACGAGCCTGTAGACGGTATCGGGCCGCAAGGGCGCGTCCGGCACGAAGGCGTAGCTGAACGGGCCCCTGGGCGTGCCAGTCATCTCGATCGTGCCCGGTGTCGCCGGCTCGAGTCGGATCCCCGCCCGGACGGAGGCCGGATCGACCGGGCCGCCGAAGGTAACCGCAAAGGTCGTGGCGACGGACGCCCGCTTGCCGATCGGGGCGGTCGCAGCGACTGCGGCGGTCGTCGCCGCTCGGGTCAGGAACGCCGCACGCGCCGGTCTCGCCAGCGGCTGTCCGGTCTGTGCAAGGGCGCCGGCCTGGACCGAAACCGTGTGGTATGCACCCGGCGTCCAGGTCGATGACGGGTTGATCGTCAACGTCTGACCGGCCGCGTCCCAGACGAGCTCGACGGGTGTCGGTGGATCAACGGTCACGGCGGCGGCGACCGAACGCTTGTCCATGGGGGTCGTGAAGTGGATCGCGACTGGGTCCACCACGCTTGCTCCCGTCGCCACGACCGTCCGGAACTCGGCACGGGTGAGCGGGACGATCGGCGAGGTGGGCGTCGCTGTCGTGACCGAGGGCAATCCTGCGCCGATGATGCCGGCGCCGAGGACCGCGCTCAGGCCCAGGGCGAGCGCGGCCCGCGACACGATCGAGCGGCGGAACAGCGCGCCAACGTAGATGGACGCCAATATCGGGACGGCCAGCAGCGCGATGGCGGCGTTGCGCAATACTCGCTCCTGGCTCGTGCTCTGGGACAGCACCGCGGGCGGTCCGGCGCGTTCTGGGGGAAACGGCCGGCCTCAGGGTAGCACCGGGTCGTCCCGCCGAGCAACCGCAGCCGGTGCGTCACGAGATGCTGCGGTCCTCGCTCGACGGCTCATACGTGCGCCGACGAGCGGCGTCGGGGCAGGGCCGGATCCGCCGCAGCCAGCGGCCCGGCCGCGCGAAATCGGCCATGGACGCCAACGACGAGGCCCTGCCGCTCGAGCACCGTCAGTCCGGCGAGGACGCTGGCGACGGGCCAACCGGTCACCGCCACGAGCTCGTCCACGGTCGCCCGGCCGTGGAGCACTTCGCGACCGATCCGCCCTGCCGCCTCCCCGACCTCGACGAGGGTGGAGGCTGCCGAGGCCGCGACCGGAGGACCGGAGAGCTGACCGGCGAGCCCGAGATCCTCGATCAGTTGCGGGATCCCAGCGACGATCCTGGTGCTGTGCGCGAACTCTCGAAGGAATGCGAGGCAACCGGCCGACGCAGGGGCATCGATCGTGCCGGGCACGAGAAAACACTCGCGACCCTGCTCGAGGGCCCAGGAAGCGGTGATCAATGCTCCGCTCCGCGCAGGCGCCTCGACGACGACGGTCGCGTCGGCGAGTCCGCTGATGACCCGGTTCCGGCGTGGAAACGTGCCATGTGTCGGGCGGACGTCTGGAGCGAGCTCGGACACGATGGCGCCGCCGGCGTCCACAATCGACCGGGCGAGACGCTGGTGGATCCGCGGAAACAGGGCGGCGTGGCCGGAGCCGATGACCGCGATTGTCGTGCCTCGGGCGTGGACGGTGGCCGAATGCGCGGCGCCGTCGATCCCGGTCGCGAGGCCCGACACGATCGTGGCTCCGACCGACACCAGCGCCGACGCGAGCCGAGCCGCGATCGCCCGGCCGGCGTCGGTTGCCCGCCGCGTGCCGACGAGGGCGACCGCGGACCGAGCGTCGAGGGCGAGCGGATCACCCCGGACGTACAGGACGTGCGGCGGCATGTCGATCATCGCCAGCCGTCGCGGATAGGTCTGGTCGGCGGACGTCACCACCTGCAACCCGAGCGCATCGATCCGCCCGAGCGTCTGGTCGGCGCGCTGGGCGGCGTCGGCGATCGCCTGCGCCACCGTCGCCGTCAGAGCTCGTCGAAGGTGGGCGCCCCCCTCGTCGCCGTGGGGTGTGGCGGTCAACCGACCCGGTCCGCCGGGCGATGCCGCCTCCTGCAGGACAGCGATGCCTGACCCGTAGCGATGCAGCAGGGCGTTGAATCCCACGGGACCGAGCCCATCGACGCTGGCCAGCACCGCCCAGGCATCACGCTCGCCGGAGCGTCCGTTCAGCGGTGAACCGGGCGCGGGCTCCTCGTCGTGGGAGCCCCCGGTCGGTCCGCCGACGTTCACACCGAGCACGTCAACCTGCCTCACGGGCGGCCAGCCGCAGATCGGCGGGCCGGAACCACGCGGCCTCGTCGAGATGCGCTTCACGGACGACCCCGTCACCGGCCAGGTCAGCGATGGTCCGCGCGACACGCAGGATCCGTTCCGTGCCCCGACCGCTCGCCCGTTCAAGCTCCGCCAACTGGACGAGACGCCGTTCCGTGGTCACCGTGAGGTGGCAGGCCGCCCGCAGCGCCCGCCCGGTCAGGCGGCCGTGGTGGCCCCCGGTTCCGCGGCCGCTCCCGATTGTCCGGGCGGCCGCAATCCGAGCCGCAACCGTGGCCGAATCCTCGGGCTCGGGCCCGCCGACGAGCAACATCGGCGCCACGCGCGGCAGCGTGACCCAGACGTCGATCCGGTCGCGGAGCGGCCCCGATACCCGCTGCTGATAGCGGGCCGGGACGAGGGGCGGGCAGCCACAGCTGCGATCGGACGTTCCCGCGTAGCCGCACGGGCATGGGTTCATCGCGGCGACCAGCTGGAAGCGGGCCGGGAACACCGTCGCGCGCCCGGCCCTTGCGATCGCGACCCGGCCATCCTCCAGTGGCTGGCGGAGCGCCTCGAGCACGTCACGATCGAACTCGGGCAGCTCGTCGAGGAACAGCACGCCCTGGTCAGCCAGCGTGACCTCGCCCGGGGAGAGCCGCGGCCCACCGCCGACCATCGCCGCGTAGGACACCGTGTGATGCGGTGCCCGAAACGGCGGCTGGCGGCGGAGCGCGTGGATCGGACCCTCGCCCGCCGCGGACGCGACGACCGTGACAGCGAGCGCGGCCGCGTCATCGAGCGCTGGCAGCAAGCCAGGGATCGTCCGCGCGAGCAGCGTCTTGCCCGAGCCGGGCGGCCCGAGCAGGAGAAGCCCGTGCCGACCGGCGAGGGCGATCTCGAGCGCCCGCCGTGCCTCCGCCTGGCCACGCACCTCAGCGAGGTCTGGAACGCCTCGACCGGGTCCCGGGACGTCGGGAGACGTCGGTTCACTGGATGCGTCGCCTCGCGGCTCGACAAGCTCGATGCGTGGCGGAGCGGTGGTGCTCCGTCTCGCTCGCCGCAGCCGGATCGCTTCGACGGCCCCGGCGAGGGCCTCGACCCCTTGCACCTCGATCCCATCGACGAGCAGCGCCTCGTCGACCGCGTTCGTGGCCACGATCACGCGACGGATCCCGCGCCGTGCCAGGGCCGCGACCATCGGCAGCACCCCCGGGACCGTCCGGACCTCCCCGCCGAGCGACAGCTCCCCGATCATTGCCACCCGGCCCGCGGCGGCGCGGACCTGTTCCGAGCCGAGCAGGATCCCCATGGCGATCGCCAGATCGAGTGACGCACCCGCCTTGCGCAGGTCAGCCGGCGCGAGATTGACGGTGATTCTCCGCGGCGGGAAGACATAGCCGGCATTGCGGAGCGCGCCGCGGACCCGCTCCCGTGCCTCCTGGAGCGCCGCATCGGCGAGCCCGACGATGGTGAACCCCGGCAGGCCCGGCGCCACGTCCACCTCGACCCGGATCAACCGGCCGTCGAGCCCGTGGAGCGTGGCGGATGGGACGATGGCCAGCACGTCCCCAACCTACCGAGGGGCGCTCACCCCGCGCTCAACCGCGTCTCTCCGGCCAGTTACCCGTGCCTGTTATCGCGCTCCGGACGTGAGGCGCGCCTGGGCGGGCGCCTTTTGCGCCGCGGCCGCGGGCTTGTCCACCGTTCGGGCGAACTGCAGCAGCGACCCGCCGAGCGCCGAATCCGCCTTGGTGAACATGAACGGGGCGCCTGAGTTCAACGCGCTGATCGCTCCGCGGTATTCGTTCACGACCTGGTGGTCGATCGTTCGCCGCAACGCGCCTTCCGCGTTCTTGACGTTGATCCCGGTGAACGCGTTCGAGCGATTGAGGACGAGCTGGACTTTCGACGAGGGATAGCCCAGGTGGCTCATCGTCTCGAGAATCAGCCTGACGTTCTTGAGGCAGGACAAGTCCGCCGTCATAACCACGAAGACGATCTCGGCCGCCTCGAAGACGCCAAGGTTGACGTCATCGAGCCGCTTGTCGACATCGATGAGCACGTAGTCGTACAGCGTACGCAAGTGGTCGGCGATCTGCGGCAGGTGGTCCGGCCGCACGAGGTCGGCCGTCTCGGGTGTCGGCGGCGCGAGCAGCAGGTCGATCCCGGAGTCGTGCTTGACAAGGACCTGCTTGATGAGGTCGCTGTCGATCGTCGGCGCGGACACGACGTCGACGATGCTCTTTCGATCGAGTCCGAGGTCCAGGAAGACCCGGTGGTCGCCGAACTGCAGGTTGCCATCGATCAGGCACACCTTCCGGCCGAGCTCGCGGTGAAGGGCGATCGCGGCGTTGATCGCGATCGTCGTCGATCCGACGCCGCCCTTGGCCGGGTAGAACGCCAGGACTCGCCCGAGGGGAGGCCGCGCCAGGAGCGCCTCCCGCGGGGCAAACCGGGCGAGCAGGCTCTTGATCCGCGCCAGAAGCTCGGCCGGGTGGAACGGCTTGATCAGGTAGTCGTCGGCGCCGGCGCGCAGGCCTCGCACCTTCTGCTCGACCTCCCGTTCGGCCGTGAGCATGATGATCGGGACGTGGGTGTTGGCACCCTCCTCGGCCCGGATCTTCGTGGCCACCTGGTAGCCATCGAGGTTCGGCAACACGACGTCGAGCAGGATCAGGTCTGGAGCCTGGGCGCCCCACAGGCGGAATCCCTCCGCGCCGTCGGCCGCGATGACGACGTCGTAGCCCTCCTGCTTCAACGTGTACTGCAGGAGTCGCTGGACATTCGGGTCGTCGTCGACAACGAGGATCTTGGCCGCCATCAGTCCTCCCGGGGATCGCGCGGCGCCACAGGCAAGGGAACCGGCGCCGCGATTATAGGTCGGGCTCGCGTCCGCGGCGAAACGCGTGGCGCAGATGGCTCGTAACGCGCGCCTCGTAGCCGTCGGGATCGACTTGGTGACCGCGGCGATGGTCGGCGCCGCGGACGATCCAATGCTCCGTTCCCGGCGGGCCGGCCTGGGCAAGACGCCGTGCGTCGGCAACGGGCAGGATCGGGTCGCGATCTCCCGAGATGAGGAGCACATCGACCCCTTCGAGCAACCCGATCATCCGAATCGGCTCGATGTCCCGCGGGTCGCCGCCGAGGGCCCTGGCGAGGGCGTCGAAGACGCGCGCCGACACGATCCGCGGAGCCGGCCCAGGAATAAACGGCACGGCCACGGCCTCCACCTCGGGGGCCGCGGAGTCGGCGATGACCGCCAGGATGCGCGGCCGCCTCGGAGCTGGGACGTGCGCAGGAGCATCCGGATCAGCGTCGGACCCGATGAGCGAGCCGTCGCCCAGGATGGCAACCGACGCGATCGCTGTCATCCCGCCCATCGACATGCCCATCAACGCGACCCGGTCCATGCCGCGCTCGCCGAGCCACGCCAGGGCGCCGGCAACGTCATCGATCTCGCGAAGGCCGAACGTCGTCGGTGATTCGTCAGACGTTCCGTGCCCTCGGAAGTCGAGACCCAGGACGCCTGCCGTCCGACGCAGATACGGGGCATGCTCGACGAGATGGGGAGCCACCGATCCGGACGAGCCGTGCAGGAGCAGGATCGCCTCGCGTGGATCGGGCTGCCAGCCGGGATCGCCGGCCTCGGCCGCGACCCAGCGGGCAGACAGGCGCAACCCGTCCCGCGCGCGCAAACGCACGATCTCGCCACCGAGCGCGTCGAGCTGCGAGGCCAGGGCGCCCTCGTCCGGGAGAACGCGGGGGCGATCGAGCAGCCGCCGGCTCGCACGGCGGGTCAGGACGTCGAACGTGACGAGCGGGACGGCGACCGCCCCGACCGCGAACAGGATTCCCCGGATCATCCCCCCGCGCCGCCCCCCGCGCCGCCAGGACCGCTCGCGGGTCCCGACACCTGCGGGCTCACCGGCCGCGGCGCCCGCCCCCCGCCGACACCTGGCGTGTCACCGCTGTCAGCGGGCGCCAGGAAGTCCACGAACGGTTCGAGGAGGCGGGTGAATTCCATCGGAATGATGAACTTTGTCGCCGGGCCGGCGCCGAGGGCCTTGAGCGCCTCGAGATACTGGAGCGACATCGTCTTCTGGTCGACGTTCGTTGCGGCCTGGAAGATCCGTGTGAGCGCCTCGCCAAACCCCTCGGCGCGCAGGATCGCCGCCTGTCGGTCGCCTTCGGCCTTGAGGATCTCGGCCTGCTT